>CAMALN010000096.1 GCA_945836565.1 uncultured Lachnospiraceae bacterium | reverse complement strand
CCATATAGATTATCAGCTATTATTTATGTATATACGAATAATAGGGTATATTCGGTTTTTGTTTTTTATAGTATATTTTCTACTATTTCATCTGCCAGGTCTTCGCTGGTGCAGTCAACTTCGAAGAATAGCTTCTCAGGGTTTGAAAAGGTAAGTCTGTATATGTCCCGGCCGCCGTTTAGATGCGAGTTGTTTTCCACAAGGTTCTTGGACAGATATTTTACAAGGTCGAGCTTTATTACATCAGTTCGGGTTATGTAATTAACTATCATATAATTGTTGGTTATATAAATGTTGCCCTTATGGAATAGTAGATTCTCTCTGATTTCCTCATCTATCTGTGCTATTACCTCTGATGGTCTACCGTATATAGAAAGCCTTCGAGACTGAGGATGCAATGAAGGAATAATAAATATAAGCAGTGTGTATGAAACTATCAGCAATCCTATAAACATTGGCAGCCATACAATTACATATACAAGAATTATATACACATACGGATAATCAGGTTCGCTTATGATATATGGATTCACATAGCCTTCAAGAATGTTGATATTTACATCTGACATTTCTGAGTAATTGCTGAGAATATGTTCTACAAGTATGCTGTCCTTTACTATCTGTCCCTTATACAACACTTCATCTATATGCTCCTTCGGATTAGAGGTTTTTATCAGAAAAAAATTAATACCCTCCTTATCAATATTATAGTAATATGCGGCTTTAATCTGCCCATCTATCATATAATTATATCCCGAATAACGCAGATCCGTAGCATTATATACAACATTAGTATCTCCCGCCTTATATAGCCTATCTAGTTCATCATACAAGGTTTCAGTAGGCTGTATATCGTTATCCTTTATTCTGTTTGAGATAGGAATCCGAGAGAGAAGAACAACAAGCACGCAAAGTAACACCAGCATCGGCAACGCCATCGCCAGTGTATTCTTAACTAAAAATCTTCTGTATCCTCCCCGTTTTATATGTATCGCCTCCAAAAACCTTTTATCTTATCTGCTTATAATATCATTTATTATTTTTTACAGCAATAAAAAATTCAGGTAACACATCTTACTGTACAGAATAAAATATACCATAAGTAAAAATTTGGAGGCTCTATAATGAGTGATTTATCAGCAACTCAGTGCGGTTGTGGCTGCGGAAGCGGCTTCGGAAACAATTCCTGCATCTGGATAATACTTCTTCTCTTATGCTGTGGCGGTAACGGATGCGGTGACTGTGGCTGCGGAAACGATTGCATATGGATAATTATCCTTCTTCTCTTCTGCGGCGGCTGCGGAAGCGGATTCGGATTCGGCAATGGCTGTGGATGCAGCGGCTTTGGCAACGGCTGCGGCAACAGCTGCGGATGCTAATCAAAATGCATACGGCCCCGGACTATCCGGGGCTTATTTATTATTCTAAATAATAATTTCAAACATATATTGATATAAATGGTATATAGGTTATGTATATGAATCAGGGCTTATCTCATCCTCTCGACAAGCTAATAAATGACAATTCCCTCATAATGCTTGAGGCAATGGTGCCCTTTGTGGATTTTAAAATGAAACGTTTTCTGATCATATACATAAAATATCGCGAACTGTCATTACTTATGAACAATCTCAACAACGAGCAATACGTAAACAGCTGTGGCTTCAACTGCTCCGGCTGCTCCAGCGAGGATATGCTGCAAAAGCTGTGTGCCATAATGCCCGGTGATATGTCTGAATCCATTGCAAATGCCAAGAAAATGATGACCATGATGCAAGCTATGAATGCTTTTGACGGACAATCGTCCAAGCAATCAGATTCCAATCTATACGACAGTGTATTAGATATCCTAAATAGTGAAGGAGGCGAATAAGGTGAAATTAAATGATAATCCGAAATTTCTCGCACTATCTCCCCTAAAGCAAAAAATCATTCTGGAGATACAACAGCAGAGCATATCAAAATCAATCGAACAAATGCTGCCACAAATCATGATGATAAACAAAGAACTCAACAGAAGAAATATGTCATTTACAAAACAGGAAACCGAGCTACTTATATCAGCCATGGAAGAGACAATGACTCCTGAAGAGCGAAAGAAATTCGAGATGATTAAAGCTATGCTATGAATAAAACATAAGCTATGCGATATTTGTTCAAATAAAAAAGTAAATGGACTGTGGCAAATACCACAGTCCATATTATTATATCGCCAAAGCAAAGCTTTATATATTCACTTTAGCATTATTCATCTTGTGCAATAATATCTTACTGTCCGTATGAGTATATGAAATCCTCATAATTATCTATACTGTCATAATCAATATACTCACTAGTCTGCATATCCTCGAATCTGTTATGCATCTCCTCAGCAGTTTCCATCGATACCGACTCACCATTTACCTCATAGGTAACACCATCAGTGATGTAATACTCAACAACAGTCCATGCATTGTTTGCAAACTCAAGAAGCTCATATCCCTGAACCATATTCTCCGGCATTGAGATAGGCTCTGCGAGAAGTCTTGGCTTCTCTGTAAGTGAAACAAGTGAAAGAAGACCTGTAAATACTACATTTGAACCATCATATGTATAGATATAATATCTGTAATCATAGGTTCTAAGCATCATCTCAGGAACCCCGTTATCATCGAAATCATACAGATATATATCATACGGAAGGTAATCGTCCACATTAACTGTAGAAGGGTCATCATAGTTACCTACCTTAACACCGCTTACTACATCTGCTCTGATATGTGACTCCCAATCGCCCATGAAATCCACGTATGCAGTCATCCAAGCTGCTCTTGTAAGTGCCCAAACAGCCGAAGTATCTACATCATCACCGTAAACCTCATCCATCTTGGTAAGTATTTCCTCACCTCCATATGTATCACCCGAATTGATAAGTGACTCTGCCTTATCGAGGTAATAGGTCTTACCTGTCTCATATGCATCATCTCTAAGTGTCTGGAACTTAGCCTTGTAGCCTGTCTCATCCTCATCTGAGTAGAAGCTCCACTCAAGCTCATCATCACAGTATTCTATACACTCAAAATACTCTTCATTGTCATAGTATTCCTGTGCTTCATCAAGATCCTCCTGATATACTCCGATATAGTATGCCTTATCAGACATATCAGAAGCTATATCATAGGCTTCTGTTCCATATGAGAAAAGGTATGTTCCTGCATTTGCGTATGCCTTATACTCATCTATCTCAAGGTCTCCGGCGTCAAATGCATCCTGCTTTGACTGAATGCAAGCCTCAAGCTCGTCATCAGCCATATCACTATTATCCATACTATAATATATCTCTGAGAATCTGTCTGAGCAATCTTCAAATGTATCTGAATAATAATCCTCATTTACAAGATAATCCTTAGAAGCTGTCTCAAATATGTTCACAAGCTCTACAGAACTAGCCTTGCCGATATACTCTTCCATAATCTCAGGACATTTCTTCTTATCAAGCTTAGAAGCTGCCTCGAGTTGCTTAGAAAGCTTATCATATTCAAGCTTGCCATTTATATATTCATTTACCTGGTATGTACCGAAATCACCAAGCTTTTCTCTTACCTTACTCTGCTTTCCGGAAGAAAGCTTACCATAGATATCTCTAGCCTCAGTTGCATCACCGCTTTCCAATGCTTTGAAGAGGCTGTTTGTTCTCATAGCAGGTAATGTAAGAAGGAAGAATAATACAACCTCGACTACAATAACTGCAAGAGAAGATATTGTAACAACTTGCCATTTCTTTGTCTTCATAGCTTAATCCTCCTTTGCTGCCTCTGCAGGCTCTTCATCACTTACAGTTGCATCAGAATCTGTTGCGCCTACTGAAGGCAAGGAAGCCTCAGTTGTAATCGCACTGTCAAAACCCTTCTTCTTAGCTCCATCATACTTCTTTGAGCTAGGGAAAACCATAAATATAACTGTAAGTGCAGCTACTGCTACAAATCCTACTATTGCTACAATAAGAGTAACAAGACCGCAAGTCTTTGCTGTCTTCTCCTTTGCTGCCTCAGACTTCTGTGGCTTTGGCGGCTTCTGTACAGGTGGCTGTGGTGGCATACCCATCTGGCCCGGCGCTCCCATTGGCATTCCCATCGGCTGACCCGGTGCTCCCATCGGCTGTCCCATTGGCTGTCCCGGTGCTCCCATCGGTGCTCCCATTGGCTGTCCCGGTGCTCCCATCGGTGCTCCCATTGGCATTCCCATTGGTGCTCCCATTGGCTGTCCCGGTGCCCCCATTGGCTGGCCCGGCATCCCCATCGGCTGACCCATTGGCTGGTCAGGTGCTCCCATAGGCTGACCCGGCATTCCCATCGGCTGCTGTGGCTGATTTGCAAATTTCATCTGCTCTTCCTTCTGCTTCTCGGCCTGAGCATATACTACATCACTAACCAACACAGTTGTTGCATCTGCGTCATCTGCCTCTGGAGCCTGAGCAGGCTGTTCCATCAGAGGCTTACCGCATACACGACACACTGTTTCTTCATCAGAATAAGTGTTACCGCAACATATCTTACTCATAGTTTTTCCTCCATAAAATAATATTCATACATTAATATGCTTTATATGTACAATTCAATACAAGTATATATTTATCATTTCAATAAATCAAGCAAATTATATCATTTACAAGCCATTTACAAGCTATTTACAAGCTTTATCTGTAAATAACCATCCAAAACATAGTTCCATCCCCACTTATGGCTGTGGCAGCTCCGATTTTGTTGCAGCTCATGAGGTCTATCGCATCCGCTATTCCCTTATTTGCATCCTCAATAGCAGCATATATGTCCTCTTTTATCGCTTCTACCGTCATATCATTGCTATATGCTCTTATAACCCATCCCGCATTGGTAATACCATTTTCATCCATAGTCTCCAATGCTGCTTCGGTCAGCTCATCGCTCCACTCCGATTGTGATGCAGCACTTATCTGAGTACATTTTGCCACGCCGGCATTTGCCGCTGCCTCATATGCTTTGTCCTTATTCAATGCTCCGTAACCGGCACTTTGTCTGTCGGAATCCACCGCATCATACAGTGCATCAATATATGTGTGCAAATCATCCTCTGTGACAGAATGCGAATCCGACTCATCTGTCGTATTACCTAAATCATCTGTTATTACAACAGGGGTTCCTTTCTTACTTTCCTGAAGCTTCTTCGTAATTGCCCTTACCGAAATTATCATGCAACCCAGAACAAGCACACATATCGTCGCAATTATATATGCAAGTCTTGTCTTTGATTTCTTACGCTCCCTTTCAAGCTTATTCATAATTACTTCCGTGCTGCTTTCTCTGACCTGCTTTTGCAGACATTCGACCGTCGACTCCGTCTTCACTCCATATACATAGAGAAGATAGTACAAATCTCCTGCATTCTTTATTCTAAGCTTATAATCCATCGCAAGTCCCTGCATTATAGCAGCCTCCTGCACACGATTTATCTCCACACCATAATCGGAAATATTGTATATCTCATCCTTTTTCTCTCTATCTAAGGATCTTGGTGGCTTTTGCCCTGTGATTAACAGATATAATGTGGCACAAAGCGAATACACATCTGAATGTGCACCAACAACCCCACCCTTTTTAAGCTGTTCTGAAGGGGCATAGCCTCTCTTTCCTATAGGCGGACCTTCCGGATGCTCACCCTTGCCTAATGCCGCTCCGAAATCAATAAGCTTAGGTCCTTGTTTAGTTAACATAATATTATCCGGACTTATATCCCTGTGTACAAGGCCTCTCTCATGTATAAGCGCAAGCGACTTTACTACAGGACGCATTATCTCAAGTGCTTCAGCCACCGGCAGATATCCGCCCCGCCTGTTCAGATAATGTGCAAGATCCTCACCCTCCAGGAATTCCATTATAATATATGCAGTATTAAATTCTCTGCAGAAGCTCAATACCCTGACTATACCCTGTTCCTCAACCTGAGCTAATACCTTTCCTTCATGTGCAAAATGCTCCTTTTGCTCTGTAAAATAAGCTCCTCTGGCACCCGGTCTCGGTACAAGATTAGTTCCGGTTACATCTCTGTCCGCATATCCCTTGGGATAAAATTCCTTGATGGCAACCTTTCTCTCAAAATCAACATCAAAGCCTACATAGCTTACGCCGAAGCCTCCGGCACCCAGCCTTCTTCCAACCATATAGCTGCCACCCAGCATGGTGCCAATCGGAAGCGGCCGTTGCGGCAGTTCCTTTGGCATAGATGTAGTGGACATGGTTCGTCTGTTTATCTCGATAATACTCTGCTCATCATTATTTATCTTATTGCTGTATGTAATTATATTAAATCCGCAATATGGACACGTATTAAGCCCGGCAGGCTTTATCTCCATGCATCCCATACACATATTCTGAAAATCCATCTCGTCCCTCACTTTTCATCCAGGTAAACCTTTACTTGTCCTAGCCAACTTTCCCGCTACGCGGGCCCCTCTCTAGGACATATCCTAGCCAACTCCCCCACTACGCGGG
>CAMALN010000095.1 GCA_945836565.1 uncultured Lachnospiraceae bacterium | reverse complement strand
TTACACCAGTCTATAAGCTCTGCCTTTTTACTGTCATGTGCTATAAGCGCAATATTCTTCTGACGTTCAATGGTAAGTGTTATAAAATCGTCATCTAACATATGTACACCTCCTTGTCCTCATTTAATATAAATATTCTATCACGCATATTTTCTTTATACCAGTACCAATTCCTTTATATCGTTCTTTGAGATAACCCCTACAGAACGCTTTACAAGCTGTCCACCCTTGAATACCAAAAGTGTAGGAATACTCATAACATTATACTGAAGTGCAAGATCCTGCTCATCATCGATATTTACCTTTGCAACCTTAATGTCAGTAAGCTCCTCTGCCACCTGGTCTACAATTGGCGACAGCATTCTGCATGGTGCACACCATGCTGCCCAGAAGTCAACCAATACGACCTTATCACTGTTCAATACCTCTGCATCAAAATTACTCTTAGTCAAATTTATAACTGCCATAATACTAACTCCTTCTTGTATTTTCTTCGTTTATTATACCCGTATTTCGTAATATTACATCATTTTTTCATCATAGCGTGCTCTCTCACCGCCTATGAATTTGGCTCTTGTTCTCGCACAGACCAGATGTGCCGCACCTATAGACCTTGTGCTTATACGAACAGGTACTGCTACCTCCTTAAGATGCATACCAATAAGTGTATCGCCTATGTCCATTCCGGCATCCGCACTGATATGCTCCACCGCAACGGGAGCTTCAAAATACTTATATGCCATGGTTGCAAATGAACCACCCGCCTTTGGCTGAGGTACTACATTTACAACAGAAATTCTCTCACGGCAGGCCACCTCATTTTCTATAATGATTGCACGATTGAGATGTTCACAACACTGCGCCGCAAGATATATACCCGCTTTCTTCAATGTATCGTATATTCCTGCGAACACCTGCTCTGCAGTGTCGACACTTGAAGAGGTTCCTATCCTCTCTCCTGTAACCTCACTTGTTGAACAACCAACAACCATTATATCTCCCTGCTTCAATCCGGCAGCCTCTATAAGCTCTTTGACTGCCTTGGCAGCCTCTTCATACAGACCTTCCTCTTTCATTTTAAGTCCTCCAATTATTCTCTATACCTGTCTTTTTGAACAGCTTTTGTAACATGTCTTCTACTCTATTATGATTACATCCTGCAGAATATAATTAAATGTCGGTGCAGAAGCTTCTGCATTCTCAATATATCCATTATTAAGATCAATAATATCGGTTTCATCATACGGATTCACCCCTATATAATCCCCTTTGAATACCTCATATCCATCCTCACAAAAGGTCTCCACCATCTCATCTATCATGTCTCCTGTTCCCGGTGCTGCGATAAGCTCATTTAATTCAAGCATCTGAACCCAGTCCTGCTTAAAGCCGCCACTCATATCATTGCCATGTACATTTCCTGAGACAACTGCTTCTATTCTCTTGTCCTCCATAACAGCCTGTACAGCTCCCAGCATATATGGTGTCCAATTAATCCTGCTGCCTATAAGCGAAGTTGTTGGTGCTACATCCAGCATACTCTGATTGTATCCCACATGAAATACCTCATATTCAGTTGCCTCCTCACAGGCAATAGCAGGTCCCGTTGTATCTGAATGCTGTGATATTATTATACAGTCTTCCTGTATAAGCTCTTCCGCACATTTCTTTTCCAACTGATATGAAGACCAGGTATTCACATATTTCACCCTCATAGTGGTTTCAGGGACAACACTTCTCGCTCCCAGCAAAAACGCAGTATAACCCGATATAACCTCTGCATACGGATAGGCGGCGACATAGCCAATCACCGCCTCATTTTCAGTTATCTCTCCATTGTCTATCAATTGCTTAAGCTTCATACCCGCAACTACGCCGGCCACATATCTACCCTGATATATCTCTCCCATAAATGTATGGTAGTTATCATAAAAAGGTTCTTCATTTGCATTGTCACCTGTTGCCTGACAAAACTGTATATCCGGATACTCCGCTGCAATCTCCTTTACAGACCACTGATATCCATAGCTTGTAGAGAAAATCAGGTCACAGCCCTCCTCACACAATTCCAGGACGGCTTCTCTTTCATTGCCCTCCGGCACATTATTCTTGACATATATTATAGCTCTGTCACCATACTTTGCTTCTATAGCCTCCTGTGCCTTTATGTAATTTTCTGTATAAGGGGTACTCTCATCACCCACATATACAAATCCTATTTTAATGATTTTATCGTCGATTTTCTTTCTATCCGAAATATTATACAGTGCAAATGTAAGCAAGACCAAAAGCGCTGAAGTTACTACTGTTATAATATATTTCTTAACTCTGCCCATCGCTACTCTTCACTCTTACCCTTTTCTTTATATAAAGCTTCTACATCTATTTTGCCTTCTCTTACTAAATTAATCATAATTTCAGCAATCTTCGGATCAAACTGTGTGCCCTTTCCTTTTTCAAGCTCCGACATCACATATTCTATATCCATCTTCTTTCTATATACACGGTTTGCAGTCATCGCATCAAAGGCATCCGCAACACCGATGATTCTTCCATACAATGGTATATCCTCACCTGCAAGTCCGATTGCATAGCCTTTTCCATCATATCTCTCATGATGATACAAGGCTCCTTCTATTACATGGTCTACCATAGTGAAATCCTTTAATATCTCTGCACCCTTTATAACATGTGTCTTCATAATCTCATACTCTGCATCAGTAAGCTTTGACGGCTTATTGAGCACGTTATCCGATATACCAATCTTACCTATATCATGAAGCAATGCCGCACGTCTTAGATTCTCCTGCTCATCGTCTGACATACCAAGCTCCTTTGCTATAAGCAACGAATATTCTGACACACGTGCAGAATGCTGACTGGTATTTTCATCCTTAGCATCAACCGTTCTTGCTACTGCAATGATTGCTTCATTTGTAACCTTTATCTGATTATTGGCATATTCAAGTTCTTTTTTCTGGAAGTTAATTACCCTTTGAATCTGCGTTCTTACAATAAACCATGTAAACCATACTATCGATAAAACCAGTACAAATAAAATATACCAGAAGAACCATTCATTCTCATGGAATTCTTTTTCCTTAATAATGGTATATTTGCCTTCCTCGTAAACCTTGCCTGTACCACTATCGATTACAGACATATGGAAGGTATATTCCCCTGCCGGCAGATTCGTATATGTAATGCTTGTAAGTTCACTTTGATGTATAACAGTCTCAGTGCTGTCAAAGCCCTCCAGACGATATGATATATACGGATTATCTGTAGAATAATTGATAAGCTCCGGGTATAGTTCTATCTTCTTTACACCCTTTGGTATAATGAAGGCTTCACTTCTCGTCATAGCTTCCATTACACCTTCTTCATTAACTGCCGAAACCGACATACGATAAGATTTGCTCTGAGTATTATACTGCTTCATATCAAAGCATATAGCTCCCGAATCGGTACACAGATACAAGCCTTCATTCTCATCATAATAGCTCCATGCATTTACGGTAAGTGAACTAATCAGACCACTTCTGGCATCCAGAACTCTATATTCTATGTCATCATTATCTGCCACAACATCTCTTCCATTAACTATGTATATTCCTGCACTTCCTGAGACAAACAGGTTATCATTTTCATCCTGCCATATATCATAATTATTAAAGTATGGGAAATTCTCCAGTACCTTTGGATTATAATCCTTATCGATATAGCAAAGTCTGTTGCTCGTTACAACAAAGCAACCCTCTCCGAATTTATCAGGCACAACCCTGAGTATTACATCCGAGCTAAGTCCTTCATCGGCAGAAATCCTCTTAACAATCTCCTTATCCCGTATGACTATAATTCCACCGCCATCCGTTCCGGCAAGCAGGTCTCCGTCCGGAAGCTGTACAAGATTAAGTATCATATCATTACTTAAATCCTGTCCATATTTGAAATTTTTATCAATCCTTCCGTCTTTTATAAGTGATATTCCGGTATCTCCTGCAGCAGCAATGGTGCCATCCGTAAGCTCTATTACAGCCCTTGCCTTGTCACCAAAGGTTCCATCTTCACTGCTGTAGGAATTATAGCTTCCATTTGGCAAAAGCTCCATAAGACCATGCCCATAGGTACATATCCACAGATGATTCTGCGAATCCACCATTAAGCTTCTTATTCTGACATCATCCAACTCTTCTGTAAGCTCGTTTGAAAACATTACATTTGAGTCCGTATCAAATATATCCAAGCCATCGTCAGTTGCAACATACAGATTGCTCTGCCACTTTACAACAGCATTTGCAACCTTGGCCTCTGCTCCATACAGCTTATATATATCCGTAAATGGTGATTTACACAGACGAAGCAGACCCTTTCTTGATGAAGCAAACCAATAATTCCCCTGATAATCAACCGTTACCTGATCGATTGAGCTATCGAATTCCGGACTGTTGATAAGAGTAAACTCTCCCTCGGTATTAAAATATCCTATTCCATTTTCTGCACACACAAAGGCATCGCCATTCTCTGTAAAAAAAATATTATTAATGCTCGACAAACCTCTGCACTTTCTTGTCTCCTTTAATACTACCTGACTGTTAATAATATCATAGGTACGAACCTCATCACCTGAGGTGCCTACGTAGAGCAAACCTCTGTCATCAAAGCAGCAGCAGGTGAATTGTCCGTATTCCTGCGGCAATGTCATACTTGTGAATATTTCTTTGTTTCTAATGATATACAGGTCACCGGATGCCGTCACAGTCACTACATAGCCCTCATCATCAGAAGTGATTTTCTCTGCACAATTTATGGTATCTATTTCCTTCAATACTCTCAAGCCACCATCCAAGGTTATGGCCATAAGTCCATCTGTGGTACCTACATAGTACACTCCATCTGTACTCTCGGTTACACATCTTATCGAATTCGATGCCATCCCACTTTCCACATCCAGCACATTTACTATTTTATTCTTTATCATTATGGAAAGACCACTGTCATTTGTTCCAATCCACAGACGTCCCTCATCATCTACATATAAGCAATTAACGTTATATACGGAATCTATTGAATCCATCCACGTGAATTCAGTTCCGTTATATCTGTAAAGTCCCGCATATGTTCCTATCCATAGGGTTCCGTCCGGGGTCTGAACTACTGTGTTTGCCTCACCACAATTAAGACCATTTGTATTGTTATATATGGTCTGGATATATCTGTCATAGTTTTCAGGTTCGTTTTGCTCCTTCTCACCGGCAGCCAATGTATCAGCACCTGACAAAGCTATAGCCGCTACTAATACCGCAAATATAAAACTGGTTGTCTTAACCCTTTTTTTCAGCAGTTTTATTCTTTTTCTAATAAGCCTTGCAGCTGCTATACAAACCAATAATAAAAACAGTGAGAATACCTTATCTATAAAATCAACATAAAACTCTCCTAGGATTACGCACACAATATATGGGATTCCACGAATCTGCATAAATGTAACAATGCCATCTCCCCATATATTACCTATTTCACGATTTGCACAAAACCAGTTTATAGGAACCGACGAAATTACAGACAGCCAGGTCACTATTACACTTGCGGTAAGTGTGCCGAATAAACTCTCAAACATCTTCTTCTTTGCAATTATACCGACTGAAATACCGATAATAGCTCCAACTATGCAGTACACGTATGGATTTGAATATAGTATCCCATATATTATTCCGCTCGCAACGCCTACTATTGCGCCACACACCGGACCCAACAAATATGCTGTAAATATTGTGCCTAAAGCATCAAGCCATACCGGCAAATTATATGTGCCGGCCACATATCTTCCAGCAATATTCATAAAAAAGCATATCAGTAATATTATAATTATGTGATAAGTTTTCTTTTGCTTCATATTAGTATTACTCCTTCATTTATATTCACCTATCCAAGGTAAGTTTACAACAAAATCCGACATAAGTATATAATAAAATACGCAAACAGACAAAAAACGTACCGAAAAATTCCGATACGCCTTTGTATTCATACTTTATTTCTTCCCAATATTAAAATCAATATGGCAACTATGCCAAATACACTGCCAAGTCCTATAAATAAAATCGAAAGAAACTTTGCTGAGCCCTTTGACTGGATGTCCGTAGGATCATCCTCCAGATAATATATATCTATCTCGTCCCCTACCTTCATATTGCTGTTATAGCTGCCTAATTCCTCTGTATACTCTATACCATTAACACTATACTCTACATATACCTCATGCTCATATTTGTAACGATAACCATTCGCTTTTCTCTTCTTGACTCTGTTCTTCTGAATATCTACTATAACTGCCTCTGTCTTGATACCCTTTTCCTCGAATTTCTTCTCTCTTCCGATAAGCGAAATGCCAACTATAATAAACACAACGGATACCACTAAAAACACGCCTGTCAGTATTCCCTTTGCAAGCTTACCCATATATTGCAGCTCTCCCTCCTTTAGTACCTTTGACAAGCATCTGTTTTA
>CAMALN010000094.1 GCA_945836565.1 uncultured Lachnospiraceae bacterium | reverse complement strand
TTTATGAGTGTATTGAAGCTTGATGAGGATAAATAGTAATTTAGAAAAGGGTTACAGATGAAGAGATATTTAAGTCTATATGTTCATATTCCGTTTTGTGCGGTTAAATGTAAATATTGTGATTTCCTTTCATTTGATGGTGAAAGCTATGCTACGATGCTTAGATATGTAGATTCACTTTGTCAGGAGATTAAGCTTTATAAGCCGGTATCAGAGGACTATGTGGTAAGGACAATATTCATAGGTGGCGGAACGCCGTCTCTGTTAGATGAGAATCTCATTACCAATATTATGGCTTTTATCAAGAGAACCTTTAAGGTCAGAAACGATGCCGAGATAATCATTGAGGCAAATCCCGGTACTTTGAGGCATCAAAAGCTTCTTGGTTATAAGACTGCCGGTATCAATCGTATCAGTATAGGACTTCAGTCAGCAGATGATGATATCCTAAAGCGTTTGGGAAGAATTCATAATTATGATCAGTTCGTCGCAAGCTATAATGCTGCCAGACGTGCCGGATTTGACAATATAAATATAGACATAATGTCCGGGCTACCGGGACAGAGCATACATTCATATGTTGATACGCTTTCAAGAGTTCTTGATTATGAGCCGGAGCATATCTCAGCTTATTCACTCCAGATAGAGGAGGGTACACCTTTTGCCAATAATCAGGAGATTCTTGAAATGCTTCCGCCGGAGCTTATTGACAGGCAGATGTATGACATAACCAAGAGACTTCTGGCGGCAAAGGGATATGACAGATATGAGTTTTCTAATTATTCAAAGCCGGGCTATGAATGTAAGCATAATATGGTATATTGGACAGGCGGAGAGTACCTTGGACTTGGACTTGGCGCGTCCTCATATTTCCAGGGCAAGAGATTTAACAACGTAAGCTGTATTCCGGAATATATAAGTATTATGGAAGCAGCCGGCGAAAAAATAGCAGAGACAGATAATATAGAGTTTCTATATAATGAGACGATGCGAAAATTAAGGCAGAATGTTACACCTATATACATAGATTCACGTATGGAGGAATTTATGTTCCTTGGACTTAGGATGACCTGCGGTGTAAGCAGAGAGGATTTTGAAGAGAGATTTAAGAAGGATATATTTGAGGTATATGCACCTGTATTAAATAAATATATATCAGAAGGATATATGGCTATGGAGGGTGACAGAATATATCTTACAGATAAGGGAATAGATGTTAGTAATGTAATATTGGCTGATTTTTTATTGGATTAGCATAGTGGAGACTTGATATGCCGAGATTTTATGTAGAGGACTTAATTTCGTACAATAAAAGCATAGAGATAAGAGGCGAGGACGTAAACCATATAAAGAATGTTCTTCGCTTAAGAGTCGGAGAGGAAATTACTGTATGTGATGGAAGAGGTAAGGATTACATCTGCACCATAAGTGATATAGAAGCTGACCTCGTAACGGCTGATATAACGGATATTGTATCAAATGCAGCTGAGCTTAGCACAAGAATAGTATTATTTCAGGGTATGCCCAAATCGGACAAGCTGGAGCTTATCATACAAAAGGCGGTAGAGCTTGGAGTAAATGAGATAGTTCCTGTATATACTGAACGTACAGTGGTAAAGCTTGATGCAAAAAAAGAGTCAAAAAAGCTTGAGAGGTATAATATGATTGCTCTTTCGGCTGCAAAGCAGTCAGGCAGGGGAATTATACCTAAGGTCAGTGGTTTTATGACCTATAAAAAGGCTCTTGAATATGCAAAGGACCTGGAGATGAATATAATTCCGTATGAGGAGGCCGAAGGGCTTTCTTATTCGAGAGAGATAATTTCGGATATAAAAGGCAAAAAAAGTCTTGGTATATTTATCGGCCCTGAGGGAGGCTTTGCAAAAGAAGAGGTTGAGCTTGCTCAAAATCAGGATATAAAGTGTATTACACTTGGACATAGAATTCTTAGAACAGAGACAGCCGGACTTGCAGTGCTGTCTATAATAATGTTTGAGATAGACGAATAATATGATTTATAGAAAATTATAGAAAAGGATAATAAAATGGAAGCATATTTTGATAATGCGGCTACCACAGCAGTATTTCCGGAGGTAAGGGAGCTTATGATGAAGCTTATGGGTGAGGATTACGGAAATCCTTCATCCTTACACGGAAAAGGTGTGCAGGCAGAAAAATATATTAAGGAAGCAACAGCAATAATTTCAGCTCAGCTTAAGTGTAAGGAGAGGGAGCTGGTATTTACGTCCGGCGGAACTGAGTCGAATAACCTAGCGATAATTGGAGCAGCGCTTGCCCACCGGAGACAGGGAAAGCATATTATATCTACCACCATAGAGCACGCTTCGGTTTTGGCTACCCTGGAGTTCTTGAAAAAAGAAGGCTTCGAGATAACCTTAATCGATGTAGACAGTGACGGAATTCTTAAATTAGATGAATTAAAGGCAGCGCTTCGTGAGGATACTATACTTGTGTCCACGATGTATGTTAATAATGAAATAGGCTCTATACAGCCAATACAGGAGATATCTCGCATAATTAAAGCACATAATCCTGAGTGTCTGTATCACGTAGATGCAGTTCAGGCCTTTGGAAAGCTTACATTTTCACCTAAGAAGCTTGGGGTCGATCTTATGAGCATATCCGGACACAAAATTCATGGTCCGAAGGGTTCGGGGGCCTTATATGTGAGAGAAAAGGTACTGCTTAGACCTATTATCTATGGTGGAGGTCAACAGAATAATATGCGTTCGGGTACAGAAAATGTGCCGGGAATTGCAGGTATGGGACTTGCAGCTAAGCTTATATATACAGGAATAGATGAGAAGATGGAGTATGTAAAAAGCTTAAGAGATGCACTGGTTGGTAAGCTTACCGGTATAGAAGGCGTGTATTCGAATACTAAGGAGGCTCCTCATATTGCAAGCATAAGCTTTACAGGCGTAAGAAGTGAGGTTATGCTTCATGCTCTTGAAGATAAGGGAATATATGTGTCAGCAGGCTCAGCGTGTTCGTCAAATAAACCGCATGTAAGCTCTGTTCTAAAGTCCATAGGTCTTGAAGCTGACAGGCTTGAATCTACATTGAGATTCAGCTTTTGTGAGACAAATACTATGGAAGAGGTTGATTATGCGGTAGAGGTGATAAATGAATTGTTGCCAATGCTAAGACGATATGTGAGACATTAGTGACAGACCAGTACTGCACATTGGTTTAGTTTAAGGAGATTATTATGGATTATAAAATGTTTTTGATAAAATACGCAGAGATTGGCACAAAGGGAAAGAACAGATATGTATTTGAAGAGGCTATGTGCAAAAGAATGAGAGCAAGACTTAAGCCGCATGGAAGCTTTGAGGTTACAAGGGCTTATGGAAGAATATATGTTGAGGCATTTTCGGAATATGATATGGATGACGTACTTGAGGCTCTCGGAACAATATTTGGTATAGTAGGTATATGTCCGGTTAAGGTTGTAGAAAAGCTCGAATTTGATGAAATAGCGAGAGCCTTGGTTGAGTATGTAGATAACGAGTATCCAAATAAGAATTTTAGCTTCAAGATGAATTGCCGTAGAAATAACAAAGCCTTTTTAAAGGGCTCAATGGAGATGAATGCTGATTTGGGAGCTGTTTTACTTGATGCCTTTCCTGAGCTTTCTGTCGATGTTCATAAGCCTGATATATTTGTTAATGTTGAGATAAGAGATGTTGTGTATATATATTCCAAGATAATACCTGGACCGGGAGGACTTCCTGTTGGAACCAATGGTAAGGGTATGGTGCTTCTGTCAGGTGGAATCGATAGTCCCGTAGCAGCATATATGATTGCAAAAAGGGGAGTGGAGCTTGAGGCGATTTATTTTAATGCACCACCATATACCTCAGAGAGGGCAAAGCAGAAGGTAATTGACCTCGCAAAGCTTGTTGCAAGATATTCAGGACCTATTAAGCTTAATATAGTGAATTTTACTGATGTACAGCTGGCTATATATGATAATTGTCCGCATGACGAGCTTACTATTATTATGAAAAGAGTATTTTATAGGATGGCTCAGGAGCTTGCACTCAAGGACGAATGTCAGTGTATAATTACCGGGGAGAGTATAGGACAGGTATCAAGCCAGACCACACAGAGTCTTATGGTAATTGACCTTGCGGCTGATAAGCTTCCTGTCATGAGACCTTGTATAGGACTTGATAAGCAGGAGATAATTGATATTTCGCAGAAGATAGGTACCTTTGAGACATCTATCCTGCCATATGAGGATTGCTGTACAACCTTCGTTGCAAAGCATCCGGTAACCAGGCCTAAGCTTGAGGCTATATTAGAATCAGAGGCAAAGCTTGAGGGCAAGCTTGAGGAGCTTTATGCAAGCGCTATGGATAATATTGAGGTTGTATATTGCAGATAGAAACAAGAAAATAAGGAAGTAATAATTATGGATATAGCAAAACAGATTGCAGAGGAACAAAGCTTAAAGCTTTGGCAGGTTGAGAAGACCATAGAATTAATTGATGAAGGAAATACTATTCCTTTTATAGCAAGATATAGAAAAGAAATAACAGGCTCTCTCGATGATGAGCAGTTAAGAGCCTTAGATGAGCGTCTTACATACTTAAGAAAGCTTGAGGAGAGAAAGGCTGTTATACTTGCATCGATTGAGGAGCAGGGGCAGCTTACTGAGGAGATTAAAAAGAGCTTAGAGGATGCCATGACTATGGTGGCTATTGAGGATATATACAGACCATATAAGCCGAAGAGACGTACAAGAGCTATTATAGCTAAGGAAAAGGGCTTAGAGGGTCTTGCTAACCTTATTGCACTTCAAATGTCAACAGAACCTGTAGCGGTGCTTGCTCTTGCATATGTAGATGAAGAAAAGGGTGTAGCAGATGCTGATGAGGCAATAGCCGGAGCACAGGATATACTGGCTGAGATATATGCAGATGATGCCGATTACAGAACAAAGATTAGGGAGCTTACCAGAGCACAGGGTATTATATCGACAACTGCAAAGGATCCTGAAGCCAAAACCGTATATGAGATGTATTATGAATTCAGCGAGCCGGTCACAAAGCTTGTAGGACATAGAATACTTGCGATTAACAGGGGTGAGGCTGAGAAGATTTTGACTGTAAAGCTTGAGGCACCGGTTCAGGATATACTAAATTATATGAAGAAGCGTATTATCTTAAGGGATAAGCATGACAGTGCACCATACATTGAAGCAGCTATTGAGGATAGTTACAAGAGATTAATAGCTCCTTCTATTGAAACGGAGATAAGAAATGAATTGACAGAGAAGGCAGAAGAGGGCGCTATCTCAGTATTTGGCAAGAATCTTCATCAGCTTTTGATGCAGCCACCTATTGCAGGACATACTGTACTTGGCTGGGATCCGGGATTTTCACATGGAAGTAAGCTTGCTGTTGTAGATGCTACAGGAAAGGTATTGGACACAGCACTTATATATCCTACGATGGGAAAAAAGCGTGAAGAGGAAGCAAAAGTAATAATCAAGAAGCTTATCGAAAAGTATAATGTTACACTTATCTCGCTTGGAAATGGTACTGCCAGCAGAGAGTCTGAGGCAATGGTAGTTGAGCTTCTTAAGGAAATGAAGAGAGATATAAAGTATGTAATAGTAAATGAAGCAGGAGCTTCTGTGTATTCTGCCAGCAAGGCGGCAGCAGAGGAGTTCCCGGATTTTGACGAGTGGCAAAGAGGTGCAGCTTCAATTGCCAGAAGACTACAGGATCCATTGGCTGAGCTTGTAAAGATTGACCCTAAATCTATAGGTGTAGGTCAGTATCAGCATGATATGAATCAGAAGAACCTTGATAACACACTTTTAGGTGTTGTAGAAGACTGTGTAAACAGTGTGGGTGTTGACTTAAATACTGCTTCAGCATCTCTTCTTGGATATATAGCAGGTATTACCAAAACTCTTGCAAAGAATATCGTAGCATACAGAGAAGCACATGGCAGATTTAAGAATAGGAAAGAGCTTTTGGCGGTATCTAAGCTTGGACCAAAGGCATACGAGCAGTGTGCAGGTTTTCTTAGAATACCGGGAGGAGACGAAATCCTCGATAACACTTCAGTTCATCCGGAAAGCTATGCTGCAACAAGAAAGCTTATGGAGAAGCTTGGAATATCAGGAGAAGATATAAAGAGTGGAGCAGGCAGTGTATCTAAAGAGATTAGTAAGCAGTCGATAGATATCAAGCTGCTTGCCAAAGAGCTTAATATAGGAGAACCTACGTTAAGAGACATTATAAAGGAGCTTGAAAAGCCGGGCAGAGACCCGAGAGAGGATATGCCGCTTCCGATATTAAGAAGTGACGTCCTTGAGATGAAGGACTTAAAGGAAGGTATGACACTTAAGGGGACAGTAAGAAATGTTATAGACTTCGGAGCCTTTGTCGACATCGGTGTTCACCAGGATGGTATGGTTCACATATCACGTATGTCAAACAAATTTATCAAGCATCCGATGGAAGTAGTATCTGTTGGTGATATTATAGATGTCACCATAATAGGTGTTGATTTAGAAAAGAAGAGAATCTCTCTTTCTATGATTTAACC
>CAMALN010000093.1 GCA_945836565.1 uncultured Lachnospiraceae bacterium | reverse complement strand
GCGCGGGCCCCTCTCTAGGACATGTCGTCGGAACGCATGCTAATTATGAACTTCGTTCATAAGCGTTCCTCCTCCTAAATAAAAGTCTGTCTCAGTTTGACACCGCCAAATCTAAGACAGACAATTTATATCTTAGGGTATTCATTACTTTCATCTTATATATCGTCTCATACCCCGGAAAATATTAGCCCTAATTTTATTTTTTAACAAAATCTGCCATTGCTCTTACCATATCGACTGCAAAACGGCAAATCTCTGATGCGTTTTCCTCTCCTGCTCTTGTCAAGGCTTCGTATGAATCCGCATCTCTTAATATGCTTCCGGCGGTTATGTCCACCCTGTCCGTACCAAATATCCTCTTAGCCGAAGCCATAAGCCTGCCAGAGAAATCCGCATCTGCAATAAGTCTCTCATTTCCGGCTCCAATGTCAGACAGCACACTTCCGCGAACTATAATCTCCCCCTGTGCTTCATACAGATATATCGATGCAGTGAGGCTTCCCATATCACCGGCATCCATAGTCGCTTTGATGCTCGGCTCATTTGTGCCATACATCGCGGCTGAGGCAGTCTTCATGGTGAGACTTACTATCGTCACTCCCTGATTTGTCTCCACCGGTATACGATAGTTGTCATGCTTTGCCATCTGTCCGACCACGCCAAAGCCCGCCTGCAAAGACTTTATCGAAGCTATGTCCATGCTGGATATAACTCCTGTCTCCCCGGCACTGTACATAAGCTCTGTAAGCTTCCTTCCTGCTGCCTCACATCGCTTAGCAAGCTCGCCTCTGTGCAATATACCCTCGAGCACACGCTCCATCGCAAGCGCCTCTGCCGGCTCTATCTCGGTATCAGCACCCAGCATAGACTCAGCCATATGCTCCTCTTCCTCATCCTTGAGCTTTTCCGTCTCATTCTCGTCATATCCAAGCTTCGCCATGACCTCCTTGTAAAGTGCATACATCTCTCCGGACTGATTCGTAAGCATATCGACCGCAAATGCAGCGTCCATAGTATACTCGATGCCGTTCTCGCGGATAAATGCTTCTACATTCTCCGAAAGCCTCCTGAACTCATCCAGTCTTTCTGTAGAAAATGCTGCTTCTATCTGCTCATCCATGCTTCTTCCCTTTTTCTGTATCTCATCAAGCATTCCAAAGCTGTCATCTATACCCACTTCTATACCTCTTGCCTTACGGCTTCTCATGGCACCTATCAGATTGCGGATAGTGAGCTTCGCCCGATTCGCAAATATATATCCTGCCTCAGCATCACCTGATTTGGCAAGCTGATTCATCACCCTGTAGAGACCTATGTAGCTTTCGCGCTCATCACTGCTTATCTCTCCAAGCTTTTCCATATCTCTAAGATATGTCGCAAAATCCTCTGCCTCGCTTACGCCCTCATTATAATTCTTCTGTCTAAGCAGCTCGACTAGCTCCTCTATAGGCATATCCATCGGATTGATTCCATCCTTTATCAGTCCAACCACAGCTTCAGGATAGAAGCCATCTATAAGCTCATTTACCTGTCTGTCCATACCTACTATAGCATCTACATTTTCCTGCGTTATATCTATGGTATTACTGCCGAGAATCCTTGCTGCTCTTATGGTCTCCTCATTTGACTCTATTCCAAGCTCATCAAGCAGCTCCGGTATAGAATCAAACGCCCTGCTAAGTCTGTCGCCCATATCACTTCTCGGTGCAGTCCCAACTGCCTCATAGCTTTTTACGACAGACTCAAAATGTCTTCCGACACTCTCGCCTACCGATACCGCATCACCTATTTCTATCTGCGCAGAAATGCTTCGTATAGTCACGCTTATGCTGCTATAGCTCATAAGCGAAGTATATACTCCTGCATCTGCACTCTCTATGGCATTGATGCTGTCTATCGTTTCATTTAATGTATCAATATCCTGCTCTGTCGGCTGCATTCCCTCTGCAAAGAACGCCTCCTTAAGCTGCTGCCTCTGAACTGTCTTTAGCTGCTCCACGACCTCACTCAACTGCTTGGTATCTATGTCGACATCAAGCTTAACCATCCTGTATGCAGCCTCGTGAGTCATCCTAAGACGTATCTCTTCCATATGAAGCTTCGCCTCAACATATGTTAAGGAACCGCCTGAAGACGCCATATCGTCTGAGCGCGAAGCATTGGTAGCAATCGAACCCTTTCCAACGAATACTTGCTGTTCGAAATAAGCTGCTCTTATGCTTATCTCCCTGCCGGACTCCGCCATACGATACACCGAATCAGGGTTAATATCCTGTACCATATCGTATAACCTGTCAGCCTGCTCAGCATACATCGCTTCATTTGTTTCCGGAATTGCAGTCTCTCCTATCTGCCTGCCCTCGTACTGCTTATACATGGCTACGGCTTTGATATTATCTGCATCTACCGGAAGATTATTATCAAGCAGGAATTTTGCATCCGACATATCAAAATTCTCATATGAATATTCACCTATTATAGCTTCAAGCTGTCCCTTTAACACGTCGAAGGCTTTGTCATCGATTCCCGTTACCGCAGCCCTTTCTCCGCTATAATGTGCCTTGTACAGATTCTCGCCCGACATAGGAAGCTTATTCTTGAGAAGATATACCAGCTCATCCTTGCCAAGTGTAAAATCCACCCTTGTATCATCCGCAGCTTTATCTGAATAGTCAGCTTCAAGCTTTACTGACTCACCCTTCACATATACATCTGAAGCCTCTTCCTTATCCCCGCATACCTGCGACAAAAGCTTAAGCTCATTTTCTCTATGCTCCCTGCCACGAAGCGTATTTACCATGCCTCTGAGGTCACTCATAGTTGCGCTCGATATGTCAACTCCCATCATCTCAAGTCGTTTTATCTCATCAGGCGTGAGGCTGGTTCTTATCTCCTCGGCAGCCTCCTTTTCAGCCCGCTCTCTGCTTCGCTCGTCCTCTCCGGCTTCCTTTGCCTCCTCCTGCTTCTTGCGCAGATAATCCTCGAATTCGCCCATGGTTTTCCCAACCCTTGTCTGCTTTGAGGGTCCCCCGTTATATATGTATGAGCTCTCCTCCTTATCAGACACCGAAATATCCGAGCCTTGCAAATTACTATCCGAAGCACCGGTCAGCTTATCTTTTCCGTATGTATGCACAGCCGAGTAATTTATATTATTTATTTCATTTCCCATTAAAAAATCCTCCCGAACACTATACAGCCTATAACTGTTATAGTTATCGGAAGGAAATTTACATTTTATAACCTTTAAGAATTATTCTTTAATTACATAGCTTCTGTCCATAGGTCCGGGTGCCGCGCTGCCTTTTTCAACAAGCTTAATCTCTATACCCTCAAGACGATAAGAAAAACCTGTCGTACCGGCAACCTCTCCATTGCATGCCCAGTCTAACCAGCCAAGATTCTGTACATGCACTCTGTAATATATATCATACTTGGCAGCCATATCACCGGACAATGCTATTCTTATAGCTTCAAGGCGATAAGATTTTCCGCTCGTTCCTGCGAACTCACCATCCTTCTTCCATGTAGAGATATCATTCTCATCTCCCTGCCAGCCTTCATTTTGTACATGCGTGAGATAGTGAACACTGCCTCCGGCAAGAGTCTTATATGTATCAAGCTTTATCCTTATACCCTCAAGTCTCTTTGATTCACCCTGGGTTCCTGACATTGCACCATCACACACATACTTCTGGTCGCCATAGCCCTGTACGTGTGTCATATAGTTTATCATTCCGGCATTGTCTCCGGTCGATGCTATACTAAATGACGAGCCTATCTCGCCTTCAGGCATCTCCCCCTTAGGAAGTACAACTATCTCTATACCCTCGAGTCTGTAGGAATATCCCTGTGAGCCTGCAGGCTCACCATCACAGGCCCAGCCGAGCCATCCAAGCTTCTGCACGTGCACACGATAATATACACTGTAGCCCGCGGCAGCCTCACCCGTAAGCTTAAGCTGTATCGCCTCCAGACGATATGACTTACCGCTGGTACCGCTCATCTCGCCGTCCTTCTTCCACGCATCCGGATTATCTATATCAGCCTCCCAGCCAAGCTTTTGAATGTGTGTGTTATACGCTATACCAAGCTTATCGTTTCCGGTTACCTTTACATTGATACCCTCGAGGCGATAAGACTTTCCTTCAGTACCTGACATCTCGCCATCCTTCTTCCATGTTGAGATATCATTTACATCACCCTGCCAACCGATATTCTGGATATGAGTGTTGTAGTGTACGCTTACCTTTGTTTCCTCAGCTCCGTCACCGGCTTCACTTGAATCGCCGGCTTCATCCGAATCACCGGAACCCGCACCGCCGTTGCTGATTTTTCTGTACACCTCTATGTTGTCGCCGTAGCCGTCATCCTTGGACTTTGAACCGCTCAGATACCACGCGAGAGTGGTTTTATCAACTGTTCCGTTTGCTCCGTTTCCATATACACCGCCATGGTATATGCTTATAAGTCCGTCACCATCTGTTGCCGCTATGGCTATATGCTTATAATCTCCTGCATCACTTGTAAATACCAGTACATCTCCTCTTCTATACTTAGCTGCAGTAGCATCCGCATTTTCAGTATAGTTTGTGCCATCGGTAAAATCTGTTCTTGTACCAACCTTATAATATCCATTTGCTGTCAGATATTTTTCTGCTGTTGCAGTATAAAATGTCTTGTCTGCGCCTGTTATTACCCTGCTTACAAAGGCACTGCAATCCATCGTCTGCCCCTTAAGCTCATTGAAGGTCTGCTCAACCTTAGCCCATTCCTCATCAGGGAGCTGTCCATCCGTACCATCAGCTACAAATCTGTGGTTGGATGCTCCCATAACAAGTGCCTTAGCCGGTACTGCAGGCATACCACACATTATCATAGCCGCGGCCATACATGCCGCGAATACCTTTTTCTTTATTCCGCCTTTTGTTTTTTCAAATATATTATTTATCTTGCTCATAGCTTATATTTCTTCCTTTTTTCCATTTGTATCTATTGCTTTATAGCATTTACATAATTATTTCATATCCGGTCTGATCCCTCCGCAGGCATTATCAAAATGCCCATGTTTGCATTCATTTTCGGACAACTAACGTATATTATCACAATTTTATATCCTCGTCAAAGTAATTACACGGATCGACCGCCTCCCCATCGATTCTTATCTCAAAATGAAGATGTGGTCCCGTACTGTCACCTGTGCTTCCTGAGCGTCCTATAATATCTCCCTGAGACACCTTGTCTCCGACGCACACCAGAGTTTCACTCATATGACCATATCTTGTGATGCTTCCGTCATCATGTCTGATGTAAACGCTTATTCCATAACCTCCGTTCCAGCCGGACTGGATAACCTCGCCTGCTGCCGCTGCCGCCACATCTGTTCCTGTCGGAACAGCGAGGTCTACGCCGCAGTGAACTGTTCCCCATCTCGCCCCGAAGCCGGAGGTAAATATATAATTCTCCACAGGAACTATATATCTTGGTTTTTCTTTGGTACCGATATGTACCACTCTTGCAACCGGTTCCTGTATAATTTCCTCATCCAGAATCTCTCTGGTTTCCTCTTTACCATTACTGTATGTCAACATAATGGTTGTCTCTTTTATTCCTGTTACCGCCTCCTTTACAACGATATTCTCTCCAATATATAAATCCTCATCCTCAACATATTCACACGGAAGCGACATTTCCTCCATACACGTCATAGTCTGTACCATTTTATCTGACGATGCAAATATCGGAGTAGCCTCCATGCTGTTATCCTCATACGCCTGACTACGCAAAACGCCAAGCAATATTATACTAAGTGTACATGCCACCAAAAGGCTTAATCTTTTGTAGGAGATAATAGACTTCTTCACAGTTTCATCAACTCCTAACATTTTTGTAACACTTTTGTAACAACTGCCATTGTATATCCATTTGCTCAATTTGTAAAGCACATTTATAAGACAGCTTGTTGCCAAATTCGACATAGATGTGTTAAAATCCTAACAGCTAAGTTCTAGAATTTGGTTAATTCCACTTACTGAAAGGATGATTATTATGGCAAGAAATCTGCTTGAAATAGATGACATTCCACCATATCTTACCAACAAGGTCAAGCAGGATTTGCGCTTTAAGACAGGTAATTTTGTATGGCGTGTCCGATTCAATATTCCATTGGATCCAAAAACAGTTAACAAAGAGACAATGTATGTTACAAACTCTACAAACCAGAGACTCAACACATACATCAAATATAACCAGCAGGAAGAAATTATAGAGATTGAGCCTCTCGAGCCATATGCGACAAACGAGCAATACACTCTCGTAATTACAAGAAATGTCAAATCCCGTGGTGGTCAGTCCCTGCCGGAGCCTGTCAGTGTCAAATTCAAGCTCTGATAATTATCTCCCAAAATGTTGGGATTTATTCATAACCTTTTATAAACACACAAATAGCCCGGTGAGACTTCCCCACCGGGCTATACGTTTAATATATTAACAGCCGGATTGAATAGTATGTTAGCTAAAAAAGGAATACTATATACAACCTACAATTCTAAAACAAAAGAACTACAACCAATGATTCTGTAAATTAAACCGACTGCAATTTTTCTGCTACATTACTATATTCGACGCAACCAAATTTGTGCACAGTTGATAGGCGGCGCAGAAAAACGAAGAATACAACGTGTTTCATGAATTG
>CAMALN010000092.1 GCA_945836565.1 uncultured Lachnospiraceae bacterium | reverse complement strand
ATTTCCTTGTTTAGTCCACCTGCTTCCGAATTCCTTATGGGCGAAATCACGAAATTTCCTTGTTTAGTCCATATAACATATGAGAATAGCTAGTAGAGACAATGATTATGGTCAAAAATCGCTATTACAACCATCTAATTCCCTCAGTAACAAATAATGGGGCACAGAAGATTATTCATCTTCATATGCCCCGTTATTAAAAACATATTCTACTTAAACATATTCTGCTCAGCCTGTCTCTTGAAGAAATCCTTTGTCTCTTTCACAACCACACCGCTAAGTGCAAAGATTGCAATCATATTTGGAATAGCCATTAGACCATTGAATATATCTGCTATCGTCCATACAGCCTTTACTGTCATATATGGTCCGATGAATACGGCAAAGATATATAACCATCTGTATACAAGAATTGCTGTCTTATTCTTGCCTGACAGATACTCTAAACAACGCTCAGAATAATAATCCCATCCAAGAATTGTTGTAAATGCAAAGAATACAAGACAAATCATCAACATAAACGCAACTATCTTTCCGGGAAGCGGAAGTCCCTGCTGGAATGCATAGGTAGTAACCTGTACACCCTCCAGGCCTTCCTGCTGCCATGCACCTGTAAGTACGATAGAAAGACCGGTCATAGTACAGATGATAATTGTATCGATAAATGTTCCTGTCATAGATACGAGACCCTGGCGAACCGGCTCCTTAGTCTTTGCGGCTGCCGCTGCAATCGGTGCAGAACCGAGACCTGACTCATTTGAAAATATTCCTCTGGCAACACCCTTTTGCATCGCAACTATCATAGTACCAACCACACCACCAGTTACTGCCTTAGGATTAAATGCACCCTTTACTATAACTGCAAAAGCATCTGGTATATCCTTGAACTTGCAAATTAAAAGTGCCAGACATAGCAACACATAAAGAATTGCCATGAAAGGAACGATAACCTGAGACACACTCGATATTCGCTTAATTCCGCCAATCAATACAAGTGCAACGCATATACTCAATATCAATGATGCTATAACTACTGTCCATGAATATGTACCTATGTACGGAATCTTAACTGTCCAAGAATCATTTGGGTCGAAGAATCCCTTAACCGCAGATGAAATACCATTTACCTGAGAAAAAGTTCCTATACCGAAAAGCCCGACACAGATTCCAAAGAATGCAAATATCTTTGCAAGCCATTTCCAGCCCTGACCCATACCTTTTTCGATATAGTAGAACGGGCCTCCTAGTGCATGATTCTCTTCATCAACCACACGATACTTTACTGCCAAAAGGCCTTCTGCATACTTTGTCGCCATTCCGAAGAATGCTGTTATAACCATCCAGAACAAAGCTCCGGGACCACCTGCACAAATTGCTGTTGCAACACCGACGATATTTCCGGTGCCTATCGTAGCCGAAAGAGCCGTACAAAGTGCACCAAAGGACGTTACTTCACCTTCGCCATCTTCCTCGTTTTTTACCATCCATTTAAGTGCAAGCGGAAGCTTTCGAATCTGCAACACTCCCATACGAACAGTAAGTAGAATACCACCTACAATAATCAAAATCATAAGCGGTGTACCCCAGACAAAATCATCTACCTTGACCAAAAAATCATTAATTGCTTCCCACATAATCCTCTTCTCTTTCCATTTATTTTTTGCCCCAATGTCAGAATATGACATTTTTCGACAAGACACGCTTCTAATATTACACAATTTTCCGACCTTTGACAAGTGAGTATGATTATTATCCTATTTTTTAGTTTTCCTCATCATATGGAAGTATCAGCCAATTTCCGGTTTCTGTTACACGATAGTATTTGTCCTCTTTCGTGTCCACCATGAGAACCGGTATGGCACCACTGTCTAAAACGGTTCCATCAATGTAATAGTGTGATGCACCATCAAAATATATATCATGGAATCTGGCATTACCTGAAATCTCAGCCGTTCCGACATGACCTGCCACAACCTTCATATCAAGTCCCTCAATCTTGCCGATTTCAGGTGGATACTTCCCGACAAACACCTCATCTGAAGTACCCCATTCCCACATATCTCCGGCCTCTTCTTCTATGCCTGCATGTACAAAGATTGTGTTCCCCTCTGTATAATATCTGGGCAAATCCTCCATCCACCATATGTATCTTTCATCATCACCTTCATCACTACCCCAATTCTCATCAAAGGTTCTTACCATATGATTGATAGTAGAATCTCCAAGTAAAACAAATTCCTCATGATTGCCCATAAGCGCTATAACCTTGTCGTTTCCATATCTGTTCTGAAGCTCAATTATCTTATCAAGTACGCCATAATTGTCACTTCCGCCATGAATGTAATCTCCAAGCAAAACAAGCCTAACATCATTTTCATCAAGATTATCATTAACCAACGCTAACGCCTCTTCAAACTCCGCCAGGCATCCATGTATATCACTCATACAATATATCTTCATCTCTCTATTTCCCCTTCTCCCGCATCGTCTCATATCTTTCTGTTAATGTAAACATAGTCCTATCATCTCAATTCTAGTATAATTCTATATCCTTGATGTATCTCTCATCAAATCCAATACTCTTGAATAGCTCTACTAACTCCTCACCACTTCTAATATGATAATCTGTCATTAATATAGCATATATGAATTCCTTCCAGTCCTTTGAATTCATGTTTGGTGAATCCGAACAATATATGCCGGTATAACAAGTATCATCTATGGTAAAGCTTGTATTGCCCTTTGATACATCGACGGTTGTATCCCTATACACATCAGAACCAATGCGATTGCTATGCACAAGGGCATATCCGTTCCTGCCCCAGTAGCCGTGATTACTTACAAAATAAACATCGTCAATAGCATACTCAAGCTTGGAATAATACCTGCTGCCTGTGTCCGAAAGCTTGCGCGGTATGGAATACTTAAGTCCACTCTCCCTTGCAAGCTCACCCAGGTGTAAGTAGTTCTCCGCATTTATCGGTAACCTTGCAACGATAAAATCTCGTGCATCATAATGAATAATAAGCTTACTATCCTCCGGTACAACCAGCTTTCTATTACGCCCCAAATCGATTGTATAAGGCATGTCACTATTACCATTCACCAGATAGATTCTCTCAATTCCTTCTATCGAGATGACATTTGATAAAATGCTGAATCGTCCGGAAAACATTTCACCATTATAAGTTTCTTTCTTGATAAGACTTAACTTATTGAACATATATTAAACATCCTCCTACTCCTTCTCTGTATCCATTCAGCCGCATTGGTCCAAAACTCAAAATACTGCTCCTCCTTATACGGCTTTCCATTGCACTTATTATATGTGGTAAAATGTCCCTTCCAAAGCTCCTTTGGCTCTCCAAAATGACCATGCTCATTAGGGTTAACAAAATCCTGAAGGATATTATCCTCTACAAATGCTTCCCAACCCGGTAATACATTACTTATAAGCATGCTCGTATCTGCTATATCATCTATAAGCTGACAGTCCTTCTCTGAAAACCTGCACTTATCCTCCTCGATAAACGGAGTCAAAAACTGTGTCATAAACGTAACCAGGCTTCTGTTATACTTCAGGACAAAGTCCAATGATACCTCGTATATACTCTGTCTTCCGGCTGCTTCGAGAAAGAAATTATATATCGCCAGCAAATACAAATCAAAATAATCTCTTGTATCTCCCGTTCCCCTTGCCTGATTAATACTAAATCCTTCCCTATACGGAAGCACCATAAAGTTGCCCGGAGTATGATAAACCTCCATAAGTCTTATGGCCTCCTCCGGCCATACAAACTCACCCTGCTGCTCCTTATGCAGCCAATAATATCCCCTGTTTGTAGTAGCAACAGAGTTCATGGTATCTCCCCTGTAGGATAATCCTCCTGTGCAGTTTGGCTCACCCAGCTCGAACTTTAGTCCATATCGATTATATCTTCCGTAATTATCCATCTGAGGTCTTATTACCTTCTTATCCACCCTGTTTACAAAAGAAAACAGCTTCTCATATATTATATTTGCCTCTATCGAGGCATCCGCATCATAATCTATATCATTATTGCGGAATGCATAAAAGTTTGTCAGCGTCGACGCCATAAAGTCTACAAGCGGCTTTCCCGTAACGGGATTGATACAATCCTTAACAACATCGTATAACTCAAAATCCAGCTCACTTCTGTTCATGACACGCTCTGCGGCATCAGTCTTGTCAGGTCTCCCCTGTATATCCGCCCATACCAGACGACTCATAATATCGCTTACCGGGATGCCTCTTCTTCTAAATCCCAGATACTTCTTATCAAGCTCCTTCCTGACAAAAACTATATGCTGCTCAACCTGCTCAAAAAAAGCATCTCCGTCATAAACCCTGTGAATACACCAGCCCAACTCAGCAAGTTCCTTTCTACTCTTATACAATAATCCGTGAGCATAGCTGCACTTCTCATACCAGAGAGCATTTGAACACACTATTCTTCTCGCCGGTCTGCTGCCGACTGTGGTCTCCGCCATCTCATCGGCATCCTCATACAAAAACCGTCCCAGCCTATACTTCCAGCAAAGTGTCATATCACACAAGGCATCATTATCTGCCTCCCTGTATACATCAAACATCAACACTCTGCCATACTCGAAAGCCTTAATCAATGCTTCCATCTCCTTGGTTGCCTTAGTCTTAAAAATATCTCTGCTCATAAAATACCCTCCATAATAATAATGCATCAATTAGTTACACTACTATTATGGAGGATACTTTCTACGAGAGTTTATATAATTATCCATTCAAAAACTTTTTACAGGTATTTTTTCTGCAAATTTAATATTTCTATCTCTATCTGTTCCCTTATCTCCTCATCCATTACTTCGACTATTCCCGCATACTGCATAGCCCAGTGGACTATCATATTGGGAGAGGTCTTTATCTCTACAATATCATATCCGTTTTCACAAATGTCCTTACATTTCTTATAGTGCTTCCCAAACCAGTCATTTAGAATAGTATATCTGTCATTTGGTATCTTGAGCCTTATGGCACGTGGTTCATCATATGCCATATAAAGATGCTCACTCATATATTTTTCAGGATCCCACTGCTCACGTTTTGGAAGGTTCTTGAAATTCGACATAGGCTCTATCTTTATCTCTTTTCCTTTTTCATCTACCAATGGCTTAATATCGGTAATCAAATCTATCCTAAAATGTGACGCCTTATCCTTTCCTGCCCTTCCCCCTATCAGATAATACATATCGTGATATACCACGATATAATACGGGCTTAACGTATGCGGATATCTTTCATGAAGCCTGCCATCCTCACCATATTCATTAAACCTAAAGGTGATTTGCTGCATTTTGTTTATTGCATCCTGAATAAGCTTCAAATTTAAGCTTAGCTGTTCATCTCCCGTACTATCACTGCTTTGTACTCTGCTGTATATTCCCATAGGGTTAAAGGTCAGACTCTCCTTTTTACGATTGTAGAAGGGCGAGCTGTAATATCTGCTTGATGTATTCACCAGCTTACTGATAAGCTTCTCCTTATCCTCCGGGGCTATTGCGGCTGAAAAGCTAACCGCCTGTATGAGCTTATCTAAATCTTCATAGGTGAAATCGTGAACATAATAAAGATTAGTTATATATGGTGCTCTTTGCGACAGCGTACTCTCTGCCCCATTATTCATTTCATTTTTCGTATCGTTTCCTTCTTCGCCTCTCTTTTTATCATTCTTCTTCCGGTTCTTTATCTCATTCTTTATAAGGACGCGGTTTTCTTTATACCCCTCGTATTTTATGCGATACTTATCATCATCCTCTTCACTGTATATAACAGGATTAATCTGCAGCAGTATCTCATCTATTGCATTTGCAAGAGTTCCTGCGTTTCCTGTTGTCGCCTCTCCGGTTTCAGACATTGCCTCACGTATTGCACTTTGTTTGACAGGATGATGTTCATCAGATATATCCTTCAGTATCTCCAGTATTTGCACTGTGCGTCTCTCAGGTATGTACTGTGCATATTCGTTGTCCGGTTGCTTTTTCACCATAACTACTCTCCCAATGCTTTGCTGATTTTTTTCGTAGCGTCATTTACGATAGCCTTGACCATTATATCAGATACTCCAAGCTCCTTTGCAATCTTCTTATAATTAGTAGTCTTCTCACAATCAATTCCATGTATCATAAACAGGGCTTTTTTCTCATTTTCAGAGAGTGTGGCAAATGCTTCAGCAATTCTTTCTCTTGTTTCATCATTCTCACACTCTTCAACCAGATTCTCCAGAGCCGACTCATCCATAGCTTCTATACTCTCGGCAAGTCCGTTATCTTCATCAATAGAGATGCCGGTTATATCTCTGCTGCCGGTTATCCCTGTGCGATTCAATTCAAAATCCAATTGTCTCCTGATCTCCTCTGCTATAAAGCTGTAGGCATATGTAGAGAATTTAGCATCAAAGGATGAATCATATCTGTATACGCTCTTGATAAGTCCGACAACCCCGGAGATATTTATATCCTCCCTAGACACATCACTCAAATCTATTCCGTTTGCCTCATATCCGGTAAGGATAGAATTCTCCACGTATTTCACAAAGGGAGCCAATTCTTCTATCAATTTTCGGAATGCATCCACATCGCCTGAACACGATGCCTCAACCAGATCAGCCTGTTCCTCTTTTGTCAATCTATTCATATGTTCCTCCT
>CAMALN010000091.1 GCA_945836565.1 uncultured Lachnospiraceae bacterium | reverse complement strand
CTTATGTGATTCATCAGCAATAATTTTTGTCTCTGCAACATCAAAATCAATAGAGCCACGCTTATGTCTGTTTACACGTATGATATCAGAAAGCTCCTTCATCATATCAAACATAGGTATAAGCTTTTCGTATCTTTTGATTAGTGCTTCATCTGCTCTTTTGCTCTCTTCTGCGTTTTCGTCATCGCGAGCCAAAAGCTTTGCAACATCAGTGTAATTCATTCTCTCATTGACATTTATTACACCCTCACAGATATAGTGATTGATAAGCTTTCCCTTTTTGTCAATATCCATAACACAGCTTAATGTAAGCCTGTCACAGCCTGCATTCAGGGAACATATACCGTTTGAAAGCTTATGCGGAAGCATAGGAATAACGCTGTCGACGAGATAACAGCTGGTGCCCCTCTTTAATGCCTCTTTATCAAGTGGTGATTTCTCTTTTACATAGTTGGTAACATCAGCAATATGCACGCCCAGTGTATATATGCCGTCCTTATAGCTTAATGTTATGGCATCATCCAAATCCTTTGCGTCTTCACCATCTATAGTTACAGTATCCCATGCTCTGAAATCTGTTCTTCCAATCAGTTCATCTTCTGATACCTCATCCTTGATATCATTTAGTGAATCCATAACCTTGTCGGAGAATTCCATTGGTATATCATATGCTCTGATAACAGATATCATATCAGTAGACGGGTCATTTACATGTCCAAGTATCTCGATAATAGTTCCTTCAGGAGATTTGCCCTCTCCGCCGTAGGAGGTAATACTGCATACAACCTTATGACCTGTCATGGCACCCATGGAATTACTTTTGCTGACAAATATGTCATTTGCAATTTTTTGATTATCAGGGATTACAAATCCAAAACCATCCTGTTTCTCATAAGTTCCGACAACTACAGAGGTCCCTCTGTTAACCACCTGAACTATCCTTGCTTCGCGTCTTTTTCCGACAACTGCACCTCCGGCTTCGGGAGCTATAATAACTCTGTCATTATTAAAGGCGTCCTTAGTATACTTTGCAGGTATAAAGTAATCATCCTTTTCGCCTTCTACACGTACAAATCCAAAGCCCTTTTTATTGGCTATAAATGTTCCCGCTTTTAAATCTCCATCAAGTCTTTTGTATTTTCCTTTTGGAGTAACTGTTATCTTTCCTTCGGATATAAGCTCGTTTAAGGCATCCTCTACACGCTTCTTGTCCTCATCGGATACCTGAAGCAGGAAACGTATATCCTTTAACCTCATAGGCTTATATTGCTCATCACACATAAATTCGTATAGCTTACTTTTGATTATTTCTCTCTTTTCTCCCATAATATCACCCCTAATATTAATGATTTGTCAAATTGTGTCCCTAAGAAAAAAATGATGCCCGATAAAAGGCATCATTGTATATCTTAAATAAATTTTGAAGCAAGTAAAAGAGCAAGTGCCATATATAAAACACCGAGAACAACTGTAATCTTCATAAGGATAGCTTCCTTTGATTTTCCCTTGTTCTTGCCCCAATAAGTCTCTGATGAACCACTGAGAGTACTTGTCAGGCCATTTCCCTTACCTTCCTGCATCATTACAACAATAGCCAATACTATCGATATTATTAAAAAAACTATAATTAAAGCTGTTTTCAATTCAAACATCCTCCTGAAACGGTAAAATAACACTTTGCTCATTCTACCATAGGGAAATGTATTATGCAAGAAGTATTTTTATATTAAACCATTGGTTTATATATGGCTATTTTCCCTAGTTCCTCTTCTATTCTTAACAGTTGGTTATACTTGCTGTTTCTGTCGCTTCGACATGGGGCGCCGGTTTTTATCTGACCGGAATTTACAGCAACTGCAAGGTCTGCTATGAAATTATCCTCTGATTCACCTGACCGATGTGATATTACAGTATTATATCCCGCCTGCTTTGCCATTTCTATTGCATCCAGGCTCTCCGTCAGTGTACCTATCTGATTGTATTTTATGAGTATTGCGTTTGCAATATTATCCTGTATTCCCTGTTTAAGACGATTAGTATTTGTGACGAACAGGTCATCTCCAACAAGCTGAAGCTTATCGCCCAGTCGGTAGGTTAATACCTTCCAGCCCTTCATATCATTCTCATCCAGTCCGTCTTCAATAGAGAAAATCGGATAGCTCTTTATAAGCTCTTCATAATATTGAACCATTTCCTCGGCATTTCTGCATATATCCCTTCCGTGCATTTTACTTTCACCCGGGAAATAATAAAGCCCTGAATTTTCATCATATAATTCACTTGCGGCTACATCCATGGCTATCTTTAAATCTTCGCCGGGCTTATAGCCTGATTTTTCAATAGCCATCATAATATACTCAAGTACCTCACGTGCACCTGCGAGATTAGGAGCAAAGCCACCCTCGTCTCCTACACCTGTAGATAGCCCATTTTCAGATAAAAGCTTTTTGAGATTGTGATATACCTCGGCACACATTCTAAGTCCTTCACCAAAGCAGTCTGCTCCGCAAGGAGCTATCATGAATTCCTGAAAATCCACTGTATTATCTGCATGGCAACCGCCATTTAATATATTCATCATAGGTACAGGAAGTGTGCAGGCATTGGTACCGCCTATATATCTATATAACGGAAGTCCAACTGAGGCTGCACCTGCTCTTGCAACAGCTAAGGAAACACCCAGGATTGCATTGGCACCATATTTTGATTTGTTGTTGCTCCCATCTGCTTCGATAAGTAGTCTGTCAATATGTGACTGCTTTGTAACATCTAAACCAATTATTCTGTCTGCTATTCGGGTATTGACATTATTAACAGCTTTTTTAACGCCTTTACCATTGTATCTTTTTTCTTCATCACGCAATTCATGTGCTTCATATTCACCTGTGGATGCTCCGGAAGGCACGATTGCCCTGCCAAAATATCCGGAAGCTGTAGTCACATCAACCTCAACTGTAGGATTGCCACGTGAATCTAACACTTCTCTTGCATTTACGTTTGCTATATTATGAGAAAACATAAAAACCTCCCCAAACATCTTTTTAATAAATTATGCCCGGGGAGGCGTTATATTATACATCTATTTAATTATTTTACTCTTCAGGTTCAACATCAGAGGTACAGTGCATACACTTTGTAGCCTTCTTGTCTATCTCTCCAAAGCAATAAGGACATTTTCTTGTAAGCACAACAGCTTCTTCCTTCTTCTTTCCGATATTACTAAGAGCATTGAAGGATTTCATAATTATAAATATTATGAAAGCCATTATGATAAAATTGATAACTGCAGTGATAAATGCTCCGTACTCGATATACTGTCCAGTACTAAATATCTCAAAATGTCCGCCTACATTTGCTCCACCAATACTATTTATAATAGGATTGATAAAGCATTCTGTAAAAGCAGTAACCAAATCCTTGAATGCAGCACCGATAATAACACCGATTGCTAGATCCATTACATTGCCCTTAAGAGCAAATTCCTTAAATTCCTTGAGAAACTTCTTCATAAGCTATACCTCCGTTATATCTAAATGTATAATACATATTTTATCTTACAATAAGTGACTTTCCTGTCATTTCCTTAGGCTGCGGAAGCTCCATAATCTCAAGGAGTGTAGGTGCTATATCAGCAAGACATCCACCCTCACGAAGCTTTACATTTTCATCATAGTTATACAAAATGAAAGGAACTGGATTTGTAGTATGAGCAGTGTGTGGTGCCCCTGTCTCATAATTAATCATCTGCTCTGCATTTCCGTGGTCAGCACAGATAAATAGCACGCCATCGACAGACTTAACCGCATCAACGGCTGCTCCTACGCACTGGTCAACTCTCTCGACAGCAGCAATTGCTGCCGGGATTACACCTGTATGTCCTACCATATCCGGGTTAGCAAAGTTTATAATAATGACATCAAACTTATCGGATGTAATAGCTGCTGTGAGCTTTTCACCAACCTCAGGTGCACTCATTTCCGGCTGTAAATCATATGTTGCAACTGAAGGTGATTTTACAAGTATTCTATCCTCATCCTTATTTGGCTCCTCTATACCACCATTGAAGAAGAAGGTAACGTGAGCATACTTCTCTGTCTCGGCAAGTCGAAGCTGCGTCTTTCCGTTTGCTGCAAGATACTCACCAAATGTATTGGTAATCTCCTGCTTCTTGAATGCAATAATCTTATTTGGAATACTCTCATCGTAATCCTTAAAGCAAACATAGGTAAGCGGAAGTCTGCCTCCTCTTCTTTCAAATCCACTAAATTCATCAGCACAGAAGGCTCTTGTTATCTCTCTGGCTCTATCAGGTCTGAAGTTGAAGAAGATTACTGAATCATTTGCCTCGACCTTTGCTACAGGCCTTCCGTCAGCCATAATAACTGTTGGAAGCACGAATTCATCAGTCTTTTCAGCTTTATAAGAATCAGCTACTGCCTGTACAGGATCCGATGCTTCTACGCCTTCACCATATACTATAGCCGCATATGCCTTCTCTACTCTATCCCAGTTATTGTCTCTGTCCATAGCATAGTAACGTCCTGATATAGTAGCAATCTTACCTACTCCTATCTCTGCCATCTTGTCTACAAGCTCAGCTACAAAATCCTTGCCCGATGCAGGAGGAGTGTCTCTTCCGTCGAGGAAAGGATGTACATAAACCTCAGAAAAATTCTGCTTTTTGCAAAGCTCAAGGATTCCGTACAGATGTGTATTATGGCTGTGTACACCACCGTCAGAAAGAAGTCCCCATAGATGAAGCTTAGAATTATTCTTCTTGCAATTTTCAATTGCTAGAAGAAGAGCCTCATTTGTGAAGAAATCCCCATCCTCTATTGCCTTTGTGATAGATGTAAGGTCCTGATATATAATTCTGCCGGCTCCGATATTCATATGACCAACCTCGGAGTTACCCATCTGTCCATCAGGAAGACCTACAGCAAGTCCTGAAGCATTACCCTTTACAAAAGGGCATTCTGCCATAAGCTTGTCCATAACAGGCGTTTTTGCCATTGCTATGGCATTTCCTTCAGTCTTATCACTGATTCCATATCCATCAAGTACCATTAAAACCACTGGTTTTTTACTCATAATATATATCTCCTTTTTTATCAATTACCATTCGATATTATATACAGTATAACGAGTTTTTTCAAGCAATTACTTGATAATAATTCGTATAATATTGTATTATTGCGGTTATTGTCATAATAAGCTGTTTAATATATACATACTATTTCCTATCCGGATTTACATGAACCATAATATGCTTTACCTTTGGGAAAGCCTTTTCTATCTCCTCATGAACTTCCTCTGCAATTTTATGTGCTTTTTCCAAGGTATATTGACTATCGACCTGTATCTCAACATCAACATATATTTTGTTCCCGAAAATTCTGGTCTGAAGCAGGTCTATACCTTTTACTTCCTTATTCATCATAACACATTCTGATATCTGATGCTCCGTATCCTCATCACAGGAGTGGTCAACCATCTTATTCATGGCATCTCTGAATATTTCATAAGCGGCTGCCAAGATAAAGAAGAATATAACTAAGCTTGCGATTGAGTCCATAACCGGAAATCCCAGTCTGGCTCCGAGTATTCCTATCAAAGCACCTATCGAAGAAAATGCATCCGAACGATGATGCCACGCATCAGCCATCATTGCACTTGAATCTATTTTCTTGGCATAAAACCTTGTGTACCAATACATAAGCTCTTTTACAAGTATAGATAAAATAGCTGCTACAAGAGCGAGTATTCCGGGAACCTTTATATCTGCATAATTACCATGTATTATGGTTTTTATGGCATCCATACCTATTCCAAGTCCCGTTATGAAAAGAACCATAGCAAGTACAATTGCTGCGACACATTCCATACGCTCATGGCCGTATGGATGTTCCTTATCCGCTTCCTTTGAAGCAAGCTTAATTCCTATTATAACAATAATAGTACTGAATACGTCAGATGCCGAATGTATGGCATCACTTATCATTGCTTTAGAATTTGCAAATATTCCTGCAAACAGCTTTATCAATGATAGTACAAGATTGCCTATTATTGTAGTAAAGGAAACCTTGTTAGCGATTTTTTGAAAATTATCTTCCATATTAGTTACCTCCAAAATATTAAAGATAGCTCTATGGCACCGGCTTTGTGGGAAAAAAGGAAATAAAAAACACCCACGAAATCAGTATTAGCAACTACTGTCCCGTGGATGTAAGAATCATTCCACTGTCACATCGTGACCCGACTCCATAACAAGGATGCTACGGTCTGCTCAGTTTGTACTGTAGATTTATATGCAGTGCAAAGAGTTTAATATAAGATATCATATGCGATAGTGCATGTCAATGTAAACAATTTAAAATTATTCTTCTACTGCCTTGTAGGCAAGCTCCTTAATTCGTTCCACCATGTTCTCAATTTCCTGCACACCGGCACTGTTTTCCTGTGTGGCAGCAGTAACATATTCGATAGCATTATAGTTGCTCTGTGTATTTATATTTACCTGCTCCATACCCTTTGCAACCTCACTGCTCTGCTCTTTTATGTTATCTACAGTTTCATCCATTTCCATAATTTGTTTTGACATACGAATATTTGATGAAGTAATTATGGCTGTTGAACTGCCAACCTGGCGTATATTATCCATACCTGTTTTGGTAAGCTTTACACTTTGCTCCATAACATTTACAGCA
>CAMALN010000090.1 GCA_945836565.1 uncultured Lachnospiraceae bacterium | reverse complement strand
TGACCCTCTGCTTGTAAGGCAGATGCTCTCCCAGCTGAGCTAAGATCCCATTTCATTACTTGCTGTCGCAAGCACAGTTGATAGTATAACTTTGTGTATATAAAATGTCAAGTGTTTTTTTGAAAAAAAATCAATGTTATAATATCTGTCGATTTATTACACTTGGTATAAAATATATCGATTGGGAAAGGAGATATAGAATGCGTATTGGAATGGGGTATGATGTGCACAAGCTGGTAGAAGGAAGGAAGCTTATATTAGGCGGTGTAAATATACCATATGAAAAGGGGCTGCTCGGACACTCTGATGCAGATGTATTAGTACATGCGATTATGGATGCATTACTTGGCGCTGCAGCCTTGGGCGATATAGGAAAGCATTTTCCGGATACTGATCCTGCATATAAGGGTGCTGACAGTATGTTATTATTAGAAGAGGTTGGAAGGCTTATTGACAAAGAGGGGATGCTGATTGGAAATATAGATGCAACCATAATTGCGCAGAAGCCAAAGCTTGCTATATATATAGAAGAAATGCGTAAAAATATAGCTGACAGACTTCATATAGATATAAAACAGGTAAGCGTTAAGGCAACCACAGAGGAAGGCCTTGGTTTTACAGGTGATGGAAGTGGAATCAGTTCACAGGCTATATGCCTATTGGAAACGGTGGATAATTATGATTACAGAGGCAGTATCACGGTAGCGGCTTATGATGAAAACGGAGGCTGCGCCAATATGAGTGCATGTGAGAAATGTACAGGATGCTTGTCCAGAGTCAATTAATGTTGATATATAATTTTTTAAAAGTGCTATAAAGGTAATTGAAATAATCCATAATATTGTTTATAATGTACAATAAAAAAATATAAGGATGGACAAGTATAGGTATGAGCAAACGAGAAGACATTAAAAAAGTACTCATTATTGGTTCCGGACCTATTATCATAGGTCAGGCGTGCGAGTTTGATTATTCCGGGACTCAGGCATGTAAGGCTTTGAGAAACCTTGGATATCAGATTGTTTTAGTTAATTCAAACCCTGCAACTATAATGACAGATCCAGGCATAGCTGATGTGACTTACATTGAGCCACTCAATGTTACACGTCTTGAGCAGATTATCGAGAAAGAACGCCCTGATGCAATTCTTCCAAACCTGGGAGGACAGTCAGGACTTAATTTATGTTCGGAGCTTGCCGCTAAGGGAATCCTCGACAAATATAACGTAAAGGTTATAGGTGTTCAGGTTGATGCTATTGAACGTGGTGAGGATCGTATCGAGTTTAAGAAGACTATGAATAAGCTTGGTATTGAGATGGCAAGAAGTGAGGTTGCATACTCAGTAGAGGATGCTCTTAAGATTGCTGACAAGCTTGGGTATCCGGTTGTTCTTCGTCCTGCATATACTATGGGAGGCGCAGGTGGCGGTCTTGTATATAATGTAGAAGAGCTGAAGACAGTTTGCGCGAGAGGACTTCAGGCAAGTCTTGTAGGACAGGTTCTTGTAGAGGAGTCTATACTCGGTTGGGAGGAGCTTGAGCTTGAGGTTGTACGTGATGCAAAGGGCAATATGATCACAGTATGCTTCATAGAGAATATCGATCCGCTTGGAGTACACACCGGAGACTCATTCTGTAGTGCACCAATGCTTACAATATCTGAAGACCTTCAGAAGAGACTTCAGGAGCAGGCTTACGCTATAGTAAATGAAGTAGAGGTTATCGGTGGCACCAATGTTCAGTTTGCACATGATCCTGTATCAGACAGAATAGTTGTTATAGAGATTAATCCAAGAACATCAAGATCATCAGCACTTGCTTCAAAGGCAACAGGCTTCCCTATTGCACTTGTATCGGCAATGCTTGCATCGGGTCTTACACTTGATGAGATTCCTTGTGGCGTACATGGTACGCTTGATAAGTATGTTCCTGGTGGAGATTATGTTGTAATTAAGTTCGCAAGATGGGCATTCGAGAAGTTCAAGGATTCACAGGATAAGCTTGGAACACAGATGAGAGCAGTTGGAGAGGTTATGAGTATAGGTAAGACCTATAAGGAAGCTTTCCAGAAGGCTATAAGAAGTCTTGAGATAGGAAGATATGGCTTGGGCTTCGCCAAGGACTTCAATTCAAAGACAAAGGAAGAGCTTTTGTCGATGCTTATAGAGCCAACAAGTGAGAGACAGTTTATCATGTATGAGGCACTTAGAAAGGGTGCAACTGTTGATGAGCTGTTTGAGCTTACCAAGATTAAGCATTACTTTATTGAGCAGATGAAGGAGCTTGTTGAGGAAGAAGAAAAGCTTATCGCGATGAAGGGCAGTGTTCCAGCTAAGGATATCCTTGAGCAGGCTAAGAAGAATGGCTTCTCAGACAGATATTTAAGCAAGCTTCTTGAGGTATCGGAAGAAGATATAAGAAACACAAGAATCGGTTATGGTATAACAGAGGGCTGGGAGCCTGTTCACGTAAGCGGAACAGAGGATAGCGCATATTACTATTCTACCTACAATGCGCCTGACAATACTGTTGCTTCCGACAAGAAGAAGATAATGATTCTGGGAGGAGGCCCTAACCGTATAGGACAGGGTATCGAGTTCGATTACTGTTGTGTACATGCATCGCTTGCTCTTAAGGAGCTCGGCTTTGAGACCATCATAGTAAACTGTAATCCTGAGACTGTATCAACGGATTATGATACTTCAGACAAGCTTTATTTTGAGCCGCTTACACTTGAGGATGTACTCAGTATATATGAGAAGGAACAGCCAATCGGTGTAATTGCTCAGTTTGGTGGACAGACACCACTTAATCTTGCGGCTGACCTGAAGAAAAATGGTGTCAATATATTGGGAACATCTCCTGAGGTTATAGATATGGCAGAGGATAGAGATTTGTTCCGTGGAATGATGGATAAGCTTGGCATTCCTATGCCGGAAGCAGGTATGGCTGTAAATGTTGAGGAAGCGCTTGAGGTTGCTGAGAAGATTGGCTACCCGGTTATGGTTAGACCTTCTTACGTTCTCGGTGGACGTGGTATGGAGGTCGTAGGAGATCCGGAGAATCTTAAGAAGTATATGGCGGCAGCAGTTGGCGTTACACCTGACAGACCTATACTTATCGACAGATTCCTTAGACATGCTACAGAGTGTGAGGCTGATGCGATAGCAGACGGTAAGCATGCATTTGTTCCTGCTGTTATGGAACATATCGAGCTTGCGGGTGTTCATTCCGGTGATTCGGCATGTATACTTCCTTCCAGAAGCATCCCTGAGGATTTGGTTGCTACTATTAAGGAATATACACGTAGGATAGCAGAAGAAATGGGCGTATGTGGCCTTATGAATATGCAGTACGCTATAGAGGATGGCAAGGTATATGTGCTCGAGGCAAACCCGAGAGCATCCAGAACAGTCCCTCTTGTATCAAAGGTTTGTGGAGTATCTATGGTAAAGATTGCTACACAGATTATGACAAGTGAGCTTACAGGCATACCTTCACCACTTGCTGATATGAAGGAGGTTCATCCTAAGTACTATGGTGTTAAGGAGGCAGTATTCCCATTCAACATGTTCCAGGAGGTTGACCCTGTACTTGGACCCGAGATGCGTTCTACAGGTGAGGTTCTCGGACTTTCGACAAATGTTGGAGAGGCATTTTACAAGGCACAGGAGGCTACTCAGACTAAGCTTCCTACAGAGGGTACGGTACTCTTCAGTGTAAGCCGTAAGGATAAGCCTGAGGTTGTTGAGGTTGCTAAGATATTTGAAAAGTGTGGCTTCCGTATACTTGGTACGGGAACAACCTATGAGCTTCTTATAGCAAATGGAATCAAGGCTGAGAAGGTCAAGAAGATGCAGGAAGGCAGACCGAATGTTGCAGATGAGATTATGAACGGAAATGTTCAGCTTATGATAAATACCCCTGCAGTTGATGAGGAAAAGCTTTTCGATGACAGCTATCTCAGAAAGGCAGCCATAAAGGCTAAGATTCCTTATATGACTACAATGGCAGCTGCAAAGGCTACAGCAGAAGGTATAGCAACTGTAATTGAGCAGGGCGAAATTGGTGTTATGTCACTTCAGGAAATTCATAAGCAGATATCATAATAAATTGAAAATACAAAATGGAGGAATACAGGTGTATAAGATATTAAAGAAAGAGGTAATGAATCAGGCAGTTCTCCTGTTTGAGGTTGAGGCACCATATGTGTCTGCAAGATGCGAAGCAGGACAGTTTGTAATCGTAAGGGTAGATGAGGATGGAGAGAGAATTCCTCTTACTATCGCTGATTACGACAGGGAGAAGAATTCTGTAACAATAGTAGTACAGACAGTTGGTTATTCAACCAAGCTTATGGAAAAGCTTGAGGAAGGAGACGGATTCCTTGATTTCGTAGGACCTCTTGGACAGCCTGCACCACTTCAGTCAAGCTGGAAGAAGGTTGTAGGAGTAGCCGGAGGACTCGGAGCAGCTCCGCTTTATCCACAGCTTAAGAAGCTTGCTAAGATGGGTTGTGAGGTAGATGTTATAATAGGTGGACGTTCAGCAGAGTTTGTGCTCTGGGCAGATAAGTTCGCAGAATTTTGTAAGAATGTATATATAATGACTGATGATGGTTCTTTGGGAGGAAAGGGCTTTGTAACAGCTAAGCTTGAGGAGCTTATAGCTTCAGGTGCCGGATATGATCATGCAATTGCAATCGGACCACTCATCATGATGAAGAATGTTGTACTTGTAACTAAGAAATATGATCTCCATACGGCAGTGTCACTCAATCCGATAATGATTGATGGTACTGGAATGTGCGGTGGATGTCGTGTGACTGTAGGCGGCGAAACTAAGTTTGCCTGCGTAGATGGTCCTGATTTTGATGGCTTCGAGGTTGATTGGGATGAAGCTATGAAGAGACAGACCTTCTTCAAGGAAGAAGAGCACGAGTGTATGATGAAGCTTGAGAGCTAAAGAGAAAAAGGAGATATATATTATGCCAAATATGAGTCCAACAAAGGTTCCTATGCCACAGCAGGAGCCTGATATAAGAAACAAGAATTTTGAAGAGGTTGCTACAGGCTATACTGAGGAAATGGCTATAGAGGAGGCAACCAGATGTATAAATTGTAAGCATAAGCCATGTATGACAGGCTGTCCTGTAAATGTTCCTATTCCGGGATTTATAGAGCAGGTTGCGGCAGGCAATTTCGAGGCGGCTTATGAGATTATCACAAGCGAGAATGCACTTCCGGCAATCTGTGGACGTGTATGCCCACAGGAGAACCAGTGTGAGGGTAAGTGTGTAAGAGGTATCAAGGGAGAGTCTGTATCGATAGGAAGACTTGAGAGATTCGTCGCTGATTACCATATGAAACACGGAAAGAAGCAGACGCTTGATGTAAAGCCAAACGGAAAGAGAGTTGCTGTAGTAGGCTCGGGTCCTGCAGGTATAACCTGTGCAGGAGAGCTTGCAAAGAAGGGCTTCGAGGTTACAATATTTGAGGCGCTTCACAAGGCTGGAGGTGTATTAAGCTATGGTATACCTGAGTTCAGACTTCCAAAGGCACTTGTTGCAAAGGAGCTTGAGAATATTACTGATCTTGGTGTAAAGATTGAGACAAATGTTGTAATCGGACGTTCGCTTACGGTTGATGACCTCTTTGATAAGGGCTATGACGCAGTATTCCTTGGAACCGGTGCAGGACTTCCTAATTTCCTTAGAATTCCGGGTGAGAATCTTCTTGGTGTATATTCTGCAAATGAGTTCCTTACCAGAGTTAATCTTATGAAGGGATACAAGAAGGGTGAGGTTCCTACTCCTGTAAAGGTTGGCAAGAGAGTAGCTGTTGTAGGTGCAGGAAATGTTGCTATGGATGCTGCAAGAACTGCAAAGAGACTCGGCGCAGAAGAAGTATATATAGTATACAGAAGAGGTGCAGAAGAGGTCCCTGCAAGAGCAGAGGAAGTAGAGCATGCTAAGGAAGAGGGAATTATCTTCAAGCTTCTCAACAATCCTGTCAAGATTCATGGTGAAGACGGATGGGTTAAGGGCATTGAGGTTGTAGAGCAGAAACTCGGAGAGCCTGATGCATCAGGAAGAAGAAGACCTGAGCCAATCGAAGGTTCTAATTATATTATAGATGTTGAGACAGTTGTTATAGCTATAGGACAGTCACCTAATCCACTTATCCGTCAGACTACTGATGGACTTGAGACTCAGAAGTGGGGAGGAATCATCATTGATGAAGAGACCGGTGAGAGTACAAGAAAGAATGTGTATGCCGGCGGAGATGCAGTAACAGGAGCAGCTACAGTCATTCTTGCGATGGGTGCCGGAAAGAAGGCTGCAAAGGCTATAGCAGCATCTTTTGAGGAGTAAGCATGGATAATTATGTAGAACAGATAGTTGAGGGTAAGCCAAATGGTGCGTCCTATGCAAAGGTTGTAGTTGCGGGGATTATAACTGCTATTGGAGCAGTTATAACCCTGATGACCATATATATAGGATGGGGTTTGCTTTTGGTGTGTGCCGGAGGATATCTGATATATTATACAAAGAATTGTCTGAATTTAGAGTATGAATATGAGATTACCAATGGCGATGTAAGTATTGATAAGATTATAAATAAAGCTTCAAGAAAGCATGTTCTTGATTTTTCCGAAGGGGATATTCAAAGGATACTTACTTATAAGAGTGCGAAATTCCAAAACGAGCTTGAA
>CAMALN010000089.1 GCA_945836565.1 uncultured Lachnospiraceae bacterium | reverse complement strand
CAAGGAGAGGAGCATAGATATGGTAAAGTATGTATTTGTCACCGGTGGAGTGGTATCGGGATTAGGGAAAGGTATAACGGCAGCTTCCCTCGGAAGATTGCTTAAGGCAAGAGGATATCACGTGACTATGCAGAAGTTTGACCCGTATATAAATATGGACCCCGGGACTATGAATCCCATACAGCATGGAGAGGTGTTTGTTACGGAGGATGGAACGGAGACGGACCTCGACCTTGGACATTATGAGAGATTTATAAATGAAAACCTGGATAACAACTCCAATGTGACGACAGGAAAGATATACTGGTCGGTGTTAAATAAGGAAAGGCACGGCGATTATCAGGGAGGAACAGTACAGGTTATCCCGCATATTACAAATGAGATAAAGGATAGATTCTATAAGGCGAAATACCCCGGAGAGGATACCATATCTATTATAGAGATAGGCGGAACGGTGGGAGATATCGAAAGCCAGCCGTTTCTGGAGGCATTCAGGCAGTTTCAGGCTGAGGTCGGAAGAGAGAATGCAATAATGATTCAGGTAACCCTGATACCGTATCTGAAATCCTCAGGGGAGATGAAGACGAAGCCTACACAGATGAGCGTAAAGAGTCTGCAGAGTATGGGAATATGGCCGGATATACTTGTGTGCAGGTCGGATTATCCTGTGGACGAGCAGATGAGAGCGAAGATTGCACTCTTCTGTAATGTGAAGAAGGAGCATGTGCTTCAGAATCTCGATGCGGAATCACTATATGAGGTTCCTCTTATGATGGAGAAGGAGAATCTGGCGGGTGCTGTATGTGAGTGCCTGCATATACCTTGTCCTGAGGTTGATCTTACAACCTGGGAGAAAATGGTGAATGATTTCCATAATCCGGAGCACAAGGTTACGATAGCTTTGGTTGGAAAATATGTTGCTTTGCACGATGCATACATAAGTGTTGTTGAGGCACTTAAGCATGGAGGCATAGCCAATAAGACAGAGGTAAATATCAAATGGATTGATTCGGAGGAGCTTGAGACAGGTAGTCCTGATGAGTTCTTTTCAGATGTGGATGGAATATTGGTGCCGGGTGGTTTTGGAACCCGTGGTACAGAAGGAAAGCTTGCGGCTATAAAATATGCCAGAGAGCATAAGCTGCCGTATCTGGGATTATGTCTGGGTATGCAGCTTGCGATAGTTGAATTCGCAAGAAATGTGTGTGGCATAAAGGATGCGGCAAGCATAGAGCTTGACCCGGATACGACGAATCCGGTCATAGCGCTTATGCCTGAGCAGGAGGGCGTAGAAAACTTAGGCGGAACACTTAGACTTGGTGCTTATCCTTGTGTACTTGATAAAACGTCAAGGGCCTATGAATTATATAAGAAAGAACTTATAGAAGAAAGACACAGACACAGATACGAGGTCAACAATGATTACAGAAATGTGCTTATGGAGCATGGCATGAAGCTGTCGGGCATATCGCCTGATGGGCGTATCGTGGAGATGATAGAGCTTTTTGATCATCCGTTTTTCGTGGCAACACAGGCACATCCGGAATTCAAATCAAGACCGGATGTACCACATCCACTTTTTACAGGTCTGGTAAAGGCCGCTCTACAAAAGCAACAAAGGGAGGAATAGTTTATGAATAATAACGACCAGCAAATACAGCAGATAAAGGATGGAAAGGGCTTGTATGATGCATCCTTTGAGCATGATAACTGTGGTATAGGAGCGATAGTAAATATACAGGGGAAAAAGAGTCATCAGATAGTTGATGATGCACTTAAGATAGTAGAAAATCTCGAGCATCGTGCAGGTAAGGATGCAGAGGGAAAGACAGGTGACGGTGTAGGTATACTTACCCAGATTCCACATAAGTTCCTGTCAAAGGTATGTAAGGAAAATGGCATAGAATTGGGACGCGAGAGAAGCTATGGTGTAGGTATGTTCTTCCTTCCGCAGGGCGAGCTTAAGCGTAGCCAGGCTATGAAGATGTTCGAGGTTATCGTAAAGAAGGAGGGACTTAACTTCCTTGGCTGGAGAGAGGTTCCAGTAAGGAAGAATGTACTGGGTGCAAATGCACTTGCATCCTGTCCGGTTATATATCAGGGCTTCGTGAAGAGACCTGCGGATTTTGCAGATGACCTTGAATTTGACAGAAAGCTGTATGTAGTAAGACGTGTATTTGAGCAGAGTAATGAGGATACCTATGTACCTTCGCTTTCCTGCAGAACTATAGTATATAAGGGAATGTTCCTCGTAGGACAGCTTAGACTTTTCTTTGATGATTTGCAGGATGCAGCATATGAGTCTGCTGTTGCACTTGTACATTCAAGATTTTCTACAAACACTAATCCGAGCTGGCACAGGGCACATCCAAACCGTTTTGTAGTACATAATGGTGAGATAAATACAATAAAGGGTAACGTCGATAAGATGCTTGCGAGAGAGGAAACCATATACACAGATTGCTTCTCTGATGAGGATTTGGCAAAGGTTCTTCCTATTATATCAGCAGAGGGCTCAGATTCAGCGATGCTTGATAATGCTCTCGAGTTCATGATAATGGGCGGTATGGACCCTGCTCTTGCAGCTATGATACTTATACCTGAACCATGGGAGCACAATGATACCATATCTCAGGCAGAGAGAGATTTCTATCAGTATTATGCGACTATGATGGAGCCATGGGATGGTCCGGCATCCATACTTTTCTCGGATGGAGATGTTATGGGCGCAATCCTTGACAGAAACGGACTTAGACCATCCAGATATTACGTGATGGATGACGGAAGACTTATCCTTTCTTCAGAGGTTGGTGTTCTGCCGCTTGATGAGTCACATATATTAAAGAAGGAGAGACTTCATCCGGGTAAGATGCTTCTGGTAGATATGAAGCAGGGTAAGATTATTTCCGATCAGGAGCTTAAAGGAAAATATGCAGCCAAGGAGCCTTATGGTGAGTGGCTTGACAGTAATCTGCTTACATTAAAGGAGCTCAAGATTCCAAATGAGAAGATTCCTTCATATAATCATGAGGAGCTTACAAGACTTCAGAAGGCATTTGGTTATACCTACGAGGATTATAAGGACGGAATCTGCAATATGGCATTGAATGGTTCAGAGCACATCGGAGCCATGGGTGTGGATACGCCTATTGCAGCTTTGTCAGACCAGTATCAGCCACTGTTTTATTACTTTAAGCAGCTCTTTGCACAGGTTACAAACCCGCCTATTGATGCTGCTAGAGAGAAGATTGTAACAGCTACAACTATATATATAGGTAAGAATGGTAACCTGCTCTCAGAAAAGCCTGAGAACTGCCATATGCTGAAGATAGAGAATCCTATCCTTACTGACCTCGACCTTATGAAGATATCTCATCTTAAGTCAAAGGATTTCAAGGTAGAAAAGGTATCGATGCTCTACTACAAGAGCACACCTTTAGACAGGGCTATCGAGCAGCTCTTCGTACAGGTTGACAGAGCATATAAGAATGGTGCGAATATCCTTATCCTTTCGGATAGAGGTGTGGATGAAAACCATGTTGCCATACCTTCACTTCTCGCTGTAGCGGCTGTACACAGACATCTCGTACAGACCAAGAAATGTACGGCTATGTCACTTGTACTTGAGTCAGCAGAGCCTAGACTGGTGCATCATTTTGCGACACTTATGGGTTATGGTGCATGCGCAATCAACCCATATCTTGCCCATGCAACTATAGCAGAGCTTATCGATGAGGAGCTTTTGCAGAAGGATTATTATGCAGCAGTAAATGATTATGATAATGCAATTATACAGGGTATAGTTAAGATTGCTTCAAAGATGGGTATCTCGACCATACAGTCTTATATGGGTAGCAGAATATTTGAGGCTCTTGGTATATCACAGTCTGTAATAGATAAATATTTTACAGGTACCGTATCGAGAATAGGCGGTATCACTATAAAGGATATAGCAAGCAGAACTGACCATCAGCATTCACTTGCCTTTGATCCGCTTGGACTTAGTGCGGACCTGACCATAGATTCTATGGGACGACATAAGATGCGTGCCCAGGGTGAGCAGCATCGATATAATCCAAATACTATTCACATGCTTCAGATGTCGACCAGAGAGGGAGATTACGGCAAATTCAAGCAGTATACTGCGATGGTTGACAAGGAGGAGACAGGATACCTTAGAAATCTTCTGGATTTCAATTACTGTGAGGAGCCTGTTCCTATGGAGGAGATAGAATCTGTAGAAAGCATAGTTAAGAGATTTAAGACAGGAGCGATGTCATATGGTTCCATATCCGAGGAGGCACATGAGGCTCTTGCAATAGCTATGAATCATCTTCACGGCAAGTCAAACAGCGGTGAGGGTGGAGAGAGTGATGAGAGACTTCTTTCAGCAGGCACAAAGCATGACAGAAGCTCTGCGATAAAGCAGGTCGCAAGCGGACGTTTCGGTGTTACCAGCAGATATCTGTGCAGTGCTAAGGAGATACAGATTAAGATGGCACAGGGTGCAAAGCCGGGTGAAGGCGGTCACCTTCCGGGCAAGAAGGTATATCCGTGGATAGCGAAGACGAGACATTCTACACCGGGTGTAAGTCTTATCTCACCACCACCACATCACGATATCTATTCTATAGAGGATTTGGCACAGCTTATATATGACCTTAAGAATGCGAACAAGGATGCACGTATATCTGTCAAGCTTGTGTCTGAGACAGGTGTAGGTACTATAGCAGCCGGAGTTGCAAAGGCCGGTGCCGGAGTAATACTTATCTCGGGTTATGATGGAGGTACAGGTGCAGCACCACTTTCGTCTATTCACAATGCAGGACTTCCTTGGGAGCTTGGACTTGCCGAGACACATCAGACGCTTCTTATGAATGGTCTTCGTAAGCAGGTTGTAATCGAGACAGACGGTAAGCTTATGAGCGGCCGTGACGTGGCGATTGCCGCAATTCTCGGTGCTGAGGAATTCGGCTTTGCAACTGCTCCGCTGGTAACCCTGGGCTGTGTAATGATGAGAGTATGTAATCTTGACACCTGCCCTATGGGTGTGGCTACACAGAACCCTGAGCTTAGAAAGAAGTTCATAGGTAAGCCTGAATACGTAGAGAATTTCATGAGGTTTATCGCAGAGGAGCTTCGTGAATATATGTCAAAGCTCGGCGTAAGAACTGTAGACGAGCTTGTCGGCAGAACAGACCTTTTGAAGAGAAATGAGAACTTATCAAAGGACAGATCAAATATTCTTCTCGACAGAATTTTACTTGATACTCCGAGAGAAGACGCTGTATTTAATCCTGCAAATGCATATGACTTCAAGCTTGAGAAGGAGCTTGATGAGACTATGCTTGCAAATGTAAAGGGTCTTAAGGATGCTATAAAAAATGGCAACAGGATTGCAGTTGATGCAAAGGTTACGAATATCAACAGAACCTTCGGTACACTGATTGGTTCAGAGATTACCAAGAAGCATCCGGAGGGCTTGGCTGAGGATACCATAGAGATAAATTGTACAGGCTCAGGCGGACAGAGCTTTGGTGCATTTGTGCCTGCGGGACTTAGAATCAATCTTGTGGGTGACAGCAATGACTACTTCGGAAAGGGCTTGTCAGGCGGACGACTCGTGCTTAAAGCACCTAAGGATGCTGCTTATGCGGCAGAGGATAATATTATCGTCGGAAATGTAGCCCTGTATGGCGCAACCTCAGGTGATGCTTATATCGCAGGTATGGCAGGTGAGAGATTCTGTGTCAGAAATTCAGGTGCGAGAACCGTAGTAGAGGGTGTAGGTGAGCACGGCTGTGAGTATATGACAGGTGGTGTAGCCGTTATACTCGGACCTACAGGCAAGAACTTTGCAGCAGGTATGAGCGGTGGTATAGCATATGTCCTTGATGAGAACAACTGCTTATATAAGAATCTCAACAAAGAGATGGTGCTTATGGAAAAGGTTGAGAACAAGGCTGATAAAGAGCTTCTTAAGGAGTTACTCGAGAAGCATTATGAGTATACGGGCTCACTTAAGGCGAAGAGTATATTGGATGATTATGAGAATAGTCTTGGCAAGTTCAAGAAGATTATTCCTGAGGATTATAAGCGTATGATTCAGATGACTGCGGCATTCGAGGAGCAGGGCATGGATCACGAGATGGCACAGATAGAAGCTTTCTATGAGAGCTTTAAGTAGAAAGGAGGAAGAAGCATGGGTAAAGCAACAGGATTTATGGACTATGAGAGGAAGGATCCGGCAGCGATTCCTCCTAAGGAAAGAATACAGAATTTTGAGGAGTTTCATGAGAGACTATCCGAGAAGGAGCAGGAGTGCCAGGCGGGCAGATGTATGTCCTGTGGTGTTCCGTTTTGTCAGGCGGGAACCATGATAGGCGGTATGGCATCGGGATGTCCGCTCAACAATCTGGTTCCTGAGACAAATGACCTCGTATACAGAGGCAACCTTGAGCAGGCATATGTAAGACTCAGCAAGACACATTGTTTCCCGGAATTCACTTCAAGGGTATGCCCTGCACTCTGTGAGGCGGCATGTACCTGCGGACTTATGGGTGCACCGGTTTCCACCAAGGAAAATGAGAAGGCTATCATCGAGTATGCATATGAAAACGGACTTGTAAAGCCTGAGACTCCTGCGACACGCACAGGAAAGAGTGTGGCTGTAATCGGAAGCGGACCTTCCGGACTTACCGTAGCACAGCTATTAAATAAGCGCGGACATAAGGTAACCGTATATGAGAGAAGTGACAGAGCGGGCGGACT
>CAMALN010000088.1 GCA_945836565.1 uncultured Lachnospiraceae bacterium | reverse complement strand
AATAAATACTTTGATAATTACAAGAGTGCTCTGTATGATTTTCAAAATGCAATAAAGTATGATGAACGAAATGCATTTTGCTATAGCAGAATAGGAATCATATACCAGATGCACAGGGAATATGATAAGGCAATCGAGAATTTCGACCTAGCCCTTGGGTGTGTGGCACCGGATGATAAGGAGCTTATCATAGAGATACACAAATGGAAGGCAAGGAGCTTTGCCTGCAAGAAGGAATATAAGCAGGCGATAGACATACTTAGAGCAGTATTGGATAAGTATGGGGATGAAAATATTTACGTAAGATATGAGCTTGCCGGATTGCTGGTAAGGGATGACAGGGTAGCTGAAGCGGAAGGTATAGTCTATGAATTTTTGAATTCTGTTACGGATAAAACCTGTAAAGTACTTTATCTGCGATTCCTTCTGGATTTGTATAAGGATGAGGGTAGACTTAAGGAGGCTAAGGATATATTTTCGGATGCAGTTGCCATAGCTCCAAATGACCATAAGCTATATGCATATATGGCGAGAGCGTATATGGATGCAGGAAAATATGACAAAGCCATAGAGATGTTTGTTAAGGCGACAGACATTGACAAGAAGTGTAAAGAAAATTATTATAGTGAATTGATAGAAGCTCTGTGTGCCAAATCACGAATGCTAAAGCCTGTCATAAAGGAATACATGACAAAGGCTGTTATAGATGAGGACGATATACATTCTCCGAGAGAGCATGTGAAGATGGCGAGATTGTACAGGGCGCTGAAAAGATACAAGGATGCGGAGTCTCAACTTAAAAAAGCGATGAATATGAGACGCTGCGAAAGCTGTGACTATTGTAGCTGTGAGGAGGCATTGTACGAGAGAGTTCTCCTGCTGGAGGCACAGAAGAATTATGATGATGCTATAGCCTGCTGCAGACAGCTTTTGGCTATATGCGGTCACAATGCTTTGTATGAGAGAAAACTAAAAACGCTGATAGTAAAGAGGAAATAGGATGATAGTAGGAATAGATTTAGGAACGACAAATAGCCTGATAGCATATTTTGACGGGAATGAAGCTAAGGTTATCCCAAACAGACTTGGAAAGAACCTTACTCCTTCTGTGGTCAGTGTTGATGAAGAAGGAATAGTGTATGTAGGAGAATCTGCCAGAGAGAGAAAGGCTACTCACCCTGACCAGACAGCAGATGTATTCAAGAGAAGCATGGGTACAGCTCGTAAATTTACATTGGGTGAGCGTGATTTTACGGCAGAGGAGCTGTCAAGTCTTGTGCTTAAGGCCTTGAAGGAGGATGCAGAGGAGTATCTGGGAGAAGAGGTTAGTGAGGCAGTAATCAGTGTGCCTGCATATTTCAATGATGCACAGAGAAAGGCTACAAAAAAAGCGGGAGAAATGGCAGGCTTTGTAGTCGAGAGAATAGTAAGTGAGCCTACTGCAGCCGCTATTGCATACGGCCTTGATAAGAGGAGTGAAGAGAATAAATTTCTGGTGTTTGACTTGGGTGGCGGAACCTTTGATGTGTCTATACTTGAGCAGTATCAGAACATCATGGAGGTAAGAGCTGTTGCGGGAGATAACTTCCTCGGCGGAGAGGATTTCACTGAGGTTTTGGAGCAGATGTTCTATCGTGAGAAGGATATCAATCCGGACGAGCTCGATGCCAAGACAAAAGCACATATACACCGTCAGGCAGAGGAGACGAAGCTTGCATTTGCAGATGCTAAGGAAAGTACTATGAGCTGCAAGGTAAACGATGAGGTTTTGGAATACACCATAAGTCTGGACGCCTTCGAGAAGTCTTGCCAGATACTGCTTAGCAAGATAAAGAAGCCTATTGAGAGAAGCATAAAGGATGCACATATCAAGCTGGCGGATATAGATGAGATAATACTTGTAGGTGGAGCTACTAAGCTTTCGATAGTCAGAAGATTTGTAGGAAGATTATTCGGCAGACTTCCTAACACAGGTATTAATCCCGACGAGGTAGTGGCAGTTGGTGCAGCTACTCAGGCTGCTATGAAGGAGAGAAATGAGGCTGTAAGAGAAATGATTCTTACAGATGTCTGTCCGTTTACCTTAGGAACGGATATAGTTGTAACAGGAGGCTCCGGATATAAGGAAAGCGGTCATTATCTGCCTATAATAGAGAGAAACTCAGTTATACCTATAAGTCACACTGAAAGACTGTATACTGCCGGAGATAATCAGAGCAGAATATGTGTCAAGATATTGCAGGGGGAGAGCAGATATGCTCGAAATAACGTATATCTTGGGGAGATAGAGGTTCCGGTGCCTATCGGACCTGCAGGACAGGAGGCAGTCGATGTAACCTATACATATGATGTTAACTCTATACTTGAGGTTGAGGTTAAGGTTATATCTACCAAGCTTTCTAAGCGTGTCGTAATCAAGAATGAAGAGACAGATATGACAGATGAGGAGATAGATGAGAGACTGGCTTCGTTAGCTGAACTTAAGATACATCCAAGAGATCAGGAAGCGAATAAGCTTTTGCTGCTCCGCGGTGACAGGATGTATGAGGAGGCTACGGGAGATGTAAGGCAGCTTATAGAAAGATATATGACAGAATTTGAGGCGGTATTGTCCAAGCAGAACAAGGATGATATCGAGAGAGCGAGGGAAGAGCTCAAGGAATTTTTGGATAGCATAGAAGGGGACATGTCCTAGAGAGGGACTTTGGATATGACGAAAGGCATATTTTAGTGATACAAGGAGGTATAGGAAATGTTTAACGATGGTGTTACAACAAGTATCTACGAGACGGATGGATATGGTGCGCCTCAGGCAATGAGAACGGATATTCAGGAAAAGGATGGCAATTATCTGTTGGAGATAGAATTGCCGGGATATCTAAGGGAGGATATACAGGCGGAGCTTAGAGACGGAATACTTACGATAATTGCGAATAAGCCGGAACATATAGAGGTGGAAGGCAAGAAGATTAATTACATAAGAAGAGAACGTCTTACCGGCGGCTGCAAGAGAAGCTTCTACGTAGGTGACAGGATAAAGCAGGAGGACATTTCTGCTGCATTCACAGATGGAATACTCAGCATAATAGTAAGAAATGCTGAGCGGATGGTTGAAGGCGAGGATATAAAGCTTATACCGATAGCATAGACCAACGGAGACGGTGAACAACGGGGACAGGAAAAGTGGCTCAATAAGAGCCACTTTTCCTGTCCCCACTGGTCCTCGTTTCTTATCTAAGAGATAATGGGGTGTATTCTTTGTTTGGTGCAACAGACATATAAGCCGGTCTTATAATCTTGTTTGCGTTTATCAGCTCCTCGATTCTGTGAGCACTCCAGCCTGCGATACGTGCTGTTGCAAAAAGTGGAGTGAATAATTCATCAGGAAGACCGAGGGTTGTATATACGAATCCACTGTAGAAGTCTATGTTAGGACTGACACCCTTGTATATCTTGCGTTTGTCGCATATGACCTCCTGAGCGAGACGTGCAACATTCTGATACAGGTGATATTCATCCTCTTTGTGCTTTTCTACAGAAAGCTTCTTTACAAACTTTTCAAAGAGCTGGGCTCTGGGATCGGAAAGAGAATATACGGCATGTCCCATACCATATATAAGACCGGTCTTGTCGAATGCCTTTTTGTCAAGTATATCTGACAGGTAATCTCTTATAGCACCCTCATCCTCCCAGTTTTTAATATGTGCTTTAAGGTCATCAAACATAAGCTTAACTTTGATGTTGGCGCCTCCGTGCTTTGGACCCTTAAGTGAACAAAGAGATGCTGCTACAGAGGAATATGTGTCTGTACCTGATGAGGTTACAACGTGCGTTGTAAATGTTGAATTATTTCCGCCACCGTGCTCAGCATGCAGTACCAATGCAAGGTCAAGAGTCTTAGCCTCAGTATCTGTATAGTGCTTATCTATACGAAGTAATCTGAGTATATTTTCGGCAGTAGACAACTCCGGTTTTTGCTTATGTATATACAGACCTCTTCCGAGATCATAATGTCTGTAAGCGAGATATGAATATACGGCTATAGCAGGAAAGTTTGCTATAAGCTCTATACTCTGACGAAGCACATTTGCGATACTTAAATTGTCAGTGTTACGGTCATATGAGCTGAGTGTAAGGATACTTCTCGCCATGGAATTCATGACATCCTTGCTGGCAGCCTTAAGAACGACATCGCGTACGAAATCCTTTGGCAGCCTTCTGTATGAACCGAGAAGATTTGTAAAATCATCAAGCTCGGTTTTGTTCGGCAGATTACCAAACAAGAGAAGATATACAGCTTCCTCATAACCAAACCTGTCTTCACTCGTAAAGCCGTTTACCAAATCCTTGATATTGATACCTCGGTAAAAAAGCTCTCCTTCTATAGGAGTAAGCTCACCGTCGATATTTCTATACGCATTTATGGTAGAAATCTCAGTAAGACCGGTCAGCACACCACGACCGTCGAGATCTCTAAGGCCACGCTTTACCTCATGCCTGGTATATAACTCGGGATCAATTGTGTCGTTTTGTTCGCAAATCTTAGCCAATCTGCGGAATTCGGGAGTAATATTTGAAAAGTCTCTCAAATCCATCATTTCTATCACCTACAATCATAAATAATTTACTCAACAGTATAACGTATTTTTGTGTATAACGCAAATGAATAAATTGTGACAAATGTCATATTAATATTTTACTTTATACACTGTATCAGGACTTATTTTGGTTGTAATATGTGCGAGAATGATAATTTTAGGAGGGGAAGCTATGGCAGATTCTGTTGTAAAGATAGAAAATCTTGTAAAAAGGTATAAAGAAAAGGTAGCGCTGGATCATTTTAATCTGGATATAAAGCAGGGGGAGATATTCGGTCTGCTTGGCCCGAATGGTTCGGGAAAGACTACAACGATTAATTGTATATTGTCTCTGCTTGAGTATGACAAGGGGGATATACAGGTTTTTGGCAAGGCTATGTCGCCTTCGAATCTTGAGGCAAAGAGGGATATCGGTGTTGTTATGCAGAATGTAGCTGTATATGATGAGCTTACTGTATATGAGAATATTGATTATTTCTGTGGTTTATATATAAGGGATAAGCAAAAGAGAAGGCAGTATGTGGAGGAAGCAATCGAATTCGTGGATTTGGTTGATTATAAGAAATATTATCCGAAGAAGCTTTCGGGTGGTTTGCTCAGAAGACTTAATATTGCCTGCGGTATAGCTCACAAGCCAAAGCTTATCATAATGGATGAGCCTACGGTTGCTGTTGACCCGCAGAGCAGAAACAAGATTCTGGAGGGAATAGTTGAGCTTAACCGAAGGGGAGCGACTGTAATATATACATCACATTATATGGAAGAGGTTGAGCAGATATGTACCAGAATAGCTATTATGGATAAGGGCAAGAGCATAGCGGTAGGTACTAAGGCTGAGCTTAAGAAGATGATTATGAATACAGAGACTATCATTATAGAGACTGCCGACATATCAGAACAGCAAAAGCAGGATTTCTTAGCTATGAAGCATATTTATGAGGTTAAGTATGGTGATGGAAGGCTTGTTATAAAGTGTAACGGCGGAAAGCATAATCTAATCAATGTACTTGATTATATAAAGGAGCACGATATAGTGTGCGGACGTATCTATTCGGAGCTTCCGACATTAAATGATGTATTCCTTGAGATAACAGGAAAAGAACTGAGAGACTAAGGAGGAACGCTTATGAACGAAGTTCATAATTGGAATGCGTTCCGACGACATGTCATAGAGGGGGACCCACGGAGTGGGGGAGTTGGCTATGACTTACATTATAATAGGAGGAACGCTTATGTTTTTACATAATTTTAAGTATAGCCTGATTAGTTGTCTCAGGGACAAGGAGCAGATACTGTGGAGTCTGGTATTTATCATTGCTCTCGGTACATTATTCTTTATTACATTCGGAGACATATATAATCAGGATGAGAAATTAGCAGATATTAAGGTGGCAGTATGTATAGAGGATGAAGATGTTGCTGAAGGCTTTGATATATACATAAGAGATGTATCTTTGTTGGATAATGGTGCCGCACTTCTGGATATCGTGTATGAAGGTAATTATGAAGAGGCAGATAAGCTTTTGAAGGATGAAGAGATAAAGGGTATATTCTACTCTGAGGGTGGTGAGCTTAAGCTTGCAATTGCCAAGGAGGATATACAGCAAAGCATACTGTCATCACTGGTTATAAGATTTCATCAGGTTCAGACACTTATGACAAGGGTTGCCACAGAAAAGCCGGATATGGTGAATGCGACGATGCTTGCGCTTTTCAGCGCCGGCTTTGAAAATGAGGATATAAATAATTCAAAAAGCGATATGGACGTGTATGTTCAATACTTCTATAACCTTATAGCTATGGCTTGTATCATGAGTGCATCCGTAGGAGTTACCGTTACAGTCAGAAATCAGAGTACATCATCGATTCTGGGCTCAAGAAAAGAGATTTCGGGAGTTAATCATTTTGTATCCGGATTTGCGGGACTTTTAGCCGGTGCAGCTGTGCAGGCAGCCTGTGTGGTAATCTCGTTCTTCTATCTTGTGCTGATAGGTGTTAAATTCGGTTCCGATTATGGAAAGATATGCCTTATAATTGCAGTATCCATATTTACCGGAACGTCGATTGGATACTGTATTGGTTCCATACCAAAGCTTAGTATTAAGTCAAAGGATGCTATAAGCTCTATGGTATCCGTGCTTGGAAGCTTTTTAAGTGGTTTGATGTTGAACAATATGAGAATTATTGTTGAAAAAAGCTGCCCTATAATAAATAAGAT
>CAMALN010000087.1 GCA_945836565.1 uncultured Lachnospiraceae bacterium | reverse complement strand
TATATCTGAATATAAATTATCGTTGTGACAGAGCAATAACCAGAGCATCTGCTAAGGTTATAGAGGCGAATAAAAAGAGATTTAAGAAAAATCTTGTGTCAAACAGTGATATGGAAGGTAAGGTAACCATATATTATCCGAAGGATGTTGCTGAACAAAACGACTGTATAGTTGCGAAGCTTAAGGAAAATTATGATAAGGGTATACCATATGACAGACAAGCTGTGTTATATAGAACAAACAGGGAACCGAGAGGACTGGCATATAAGCTGAGCATGTATAATATTCCTTATAGCATAAGTGATAAGCTTCCGGATATATATGAGCATTTCGTGGTAAAAAACTGCCTTGATTATATTCGCTTTGCAATGGGAAATCTCGACAGGGCGATATTTTACAGGATTATGAATAAACCTGTAAGGTATATTACCAGAGACAGTGTAATAGAAAATGAGGTTGATCTAAGAAAGCTAAAAAGCAGGTATACGGATAAGGTTTATGTGATGCAGAATATCAGTAAGCTTGAAGCGGACTTAGAATTAATATCGAAAATGAAACCATTCGCTGCTGTTAATTATATAAGACGAGGTATAGGCTATGACGATTATCTGAAGAAATATGCAGAGGAAAAAAGTCTTGATGTAGATGAGCTCATGGATATTTTGGATGAATACACATATATTATAAAAGATATAAAAAGTCTGTCGGATATGTTTTTATATATCGCCCAAAATAAAGAAAAGCAAAAGCTTATTACAAACAATGAAGTAAAAAACGGTGTCAGACTTATGACTATGCATAGCTCGAAGGGGCTTGAGTTTGATAATGTAATGATTATGGATGCGGTTGAAGGCATATGTCCGTATAAGAAATCAAAGACAAAACAGGAAAAGGAAGACGAACGAAGGATGTTCTACGTTGCAATGACGAGAGCAAAGCATGAGCTCTGCATTTACGTTCCCAAAACTATGTCAGGTAAGGAAGTAAAGCCAAGCCGATATATAGATTAATATTCAACATGTATATGATTTCTGATACAGCTATGAATATGTGTTTGAATTTTAGAAGTTCAAACACATATTCATAGCTGTACCGATACTCATATACATGTATTTTTTTGATGGACAATAAACTGACTGGGGCTTAACAGTAAAGACAAGGAATTAAGACGGATGAATTAAGACGTAATCATTATTGATATATGGGCCTTGGCTGTGGTATAATACTTTGAATTGATAAAGTGTGGAGGAAGTTATGTCAGAGGATTTAAATAAGAATATTGCGTCTGAGATAAAGAAGAGACGTACGTTTGCTATTATATCCCATCCGGATGCCGGTAAAACAACTCTTACAGAGAAGTTTCTTTTGTATGGAGGCGCTATAAATACTGCGGGTTCGGTAAAGGGTAAGGCGAATTCAAAATATGCGGTATCAGACTGGATGGAGATAGAGAAGGAAAGAGGTATCTCCGTAACATCATCTGTATTACAGTTTAATTATGACGGATATTGTATCAATATTTTGGATACCCCGGGACACCAGGATTTCTCGGAGGACACATATCGTACACTTATGGCTGCTGATTCGGCAGTGATGGTTATTGATGCCTCAAAGGGTGTCGAGGCACAGACTATTAAGCTTTTTAAGGTATGTGTTATGAGGCATATACCTATATTTACATTTATAAACAAGATGGACTTGGAAGCCAGAGATCCTTTTGAGCTTTTGGATGATATAGAATCAGTGCTTGGTATAAGAACCTGTCCTATAAACTGGCCTATAGGTTCCGGAAAGAGATTTAAGGGTGTTTATGACAGATTCAGCAAGCAGGTATCTATGTTTAAGGCTGTATCTGTCGGAGGAGCCAAGAGTGCTGCTGAGACGGATTATGCCGTCGAGGACGAAGCTCTTAAGGCAGAGATTGGAGATGAGCTGTATAATCAGCTTTTGGATGAGATAGAGCTTTTGGATGGAGCAAGTGATGAGCTTAATCAGGAGCTTGTGGATAAGGGAGAGCTTTCGCCGGTATTCTTCGGTTCGGCACTTACTACCTTTGGTGTAGAGACTTTTCTGGAGCATTTCCTTAAGATGACTCAGAGTCCTCTAGCCAGAATGTCTGATGAGGGCTTGATTGACCCGGCTACTGAGCCTTTTTCCGGATTTATATTCAAGATACAGGCAAATATGAATAAGGCACATCATGACAGAATTGCCTTTATGAGAATTTGTTCGGGTAAGTTTGATGCTACGAAGGAAGTATTCCATATGCAGGGGGGCAAGAAGATGAGACTTTCCCAGCCACAGCAGATTATGGCACAGGATAGAAAGGTAATCGATGAGGCGTATGCGGGAGATGTTATCGGCGTATTTGACCCGGGAGTATTCTCTATAGGTGATACGCTTTGCATGCCAGCACATAAATTCAAATATGAGGGTATACCGACATTCGCACCGGAGCATTTCTGCAGGGTTGTTCAGCTTGATTCTATGAAGAGAAAGCAGTTTAACAAGGGTGTCACCCAGCTTGCACAGGAAGGTGCTATTCAGATATTCCAGGATTATACCTTGGGATTATCGGAGATTATCGTAGGAGTAGTCGGTGTGCTTCAGTTCGATGTCTTAAAGTACAGACTTGAGAATGAATATGGCTGCGATATAAGGCTTGAGCCACTTCCATACAATTATATTAGATGGGTTAAGGATAAGACGATTGACCTGAATAAATTAAAGAGAATTACAGACTGTAAGAAGGTAAAGGATATGCGTGACAATCCACTTTTGCTCTTTGCAAATGAGTGGTCTATAAGACTTATGCTTGAGAATAACGAAGGTCTGGAGCTTGAAGAATTTAGCAGAGATTAAACATATACTAAACGAGAAAGGATAATGATATGAAACAGTTAATGTTAGGAAACAAGGCATTTGCAAGAGGCTTATATGAGGCTGGATGCTCTATAGTTTCAAGCTATCCCGGTACACCTAGTACAGAGGTTACTGAGGAAGCAGCAAAATATGATGAGATTTATTGTGAGTGGGCACCAAATGAGAAGGTAGCTATGGAGGTTGCCTTTGGAGCCTGTCTCGCTGGAAAGAGAAGCTTCTGTGGTATGAAGCATGTAGGCTTAAATGTAGCGGCAGATCCGCTTTATACCTGCTCATATACTGGTGTGAATGCCGGAATGGTTATCTGTGTAGCTGATGACCCGGGTATGCACTCATCACAGAATGAGCAGGACTCAAGACATCATGCTATAGCTGCAAAGGTTCCTATGCTTGAGCCTTCAGATTCGGCAGAGGCGCTTTTGTTTGCCAAGAAAGCATTTGAGCTTTCAGAGGAATATGACACTCCTGTTATTATTAAGATGTGTACAAGAGTTGCTCATTCGCAGAGCATAGTTGACACAGTTGACAGAGTGGTTCCTGAGACTAAGCCATATGAGAAGAATATAGCTAAGTATGTGATGATGCCCGGAAATGCTATAAAACGTCATCCGTTTGTGGAAGAGCGCACCAGAAAGCTTATAGAGCTTGCAAACACAGGTGAATTTAACCGTGTTGAGATGGGAGATACATCACTTGGTATCATAACTTCGTCAACCAGCTATCAGTACGCAAAGGAAGTATTTGGTGATAAGGCTAGTATACTTAAGTTAGGTATGGTTAATCCGCTTCCGGATAAGCTTATAACAGATTTTGCAGCAAAGGTGGATAAGTTAATTGTAATAGAGGAGCTTGACCCTATTATTGAGGAGCATTGTAAGGCACTTGGACTTACACTAAATGGTAAGGATTTACTTCCGATAGAGGGAGAATTCTCACAGAATCTTATAGCAGATAAGCTGGGAGAGGAGGTGCCGGGATTTAAGTCGCTTGGTGAGGCACTTCCGGGCAGACCACCTGTTATGTGTGCAGGCTGTCCGCACAGAGGTATGTTTTATACACTTAAGAAAAATAAGTGTACAGTACTTGGAGATATCGGATGCTATACTCTTGGAGCAGTGGCCCCGCTTAATTCCATCGAGATGACACTTTGTATGGGTGCGTCTATTAGTTCTATACATGGATTTAATAAGGCATTAGGTGCCGAGAGTGAAGGCAAGACAGTTGCAGTTATTGGTGATTCAACATTTATGCATTCAGGTATGACAGGACTTGCCAATATCGCATACAACCAGAGTAATTCAACAGTAATCATACTTGATAATTCAATCACAGGTATGACCGGACATCAGCAGAACCCTACCACAGGATATAATATAAAGGGTGACCCTGCAGGAAAGATTGACCTTGAAAGTCTGTGTCGTGCAATGGGCTTCAACAGAATAGCTGTTGTTGATCCATATGACCTGGCAGAGTGTGACAGAGTATTGAAGGAGGAGCTTGCCGCACCGGAGCCTTCTGTTATTATAAGCAGACGTCCTTGTGCTCTGCTTAAGTATGTAAAGCATAATCCGCCTCTTAAGGTTGATGAGAATAAGTGTGTGGGATGTAAGCAGTGTATGAATATCGGCTGTCCTGCAATTAGTATGAAGAATGGTAAGGCCAAGATAGATACAACACTTTGTGTAGGATGTAAGGTTTGTAGCCAGCTTTGTAAGCTAAATGCCTTGCAGGAACAGTAATAAGGAGGGAACTGTTATGACTAAGAATATTATGATAGTTGGTGTTGGTGGTCAGGGTTCTCTGCTTGCCAGCAAGCTTTTGGGACATCTGCTTTTGTCAGAGGGCTATGATGTAAAGGTGTCTGAGGTACATGGTATGAGCCAGCGTGGAGGAAGCGTTGTTACATATGTACGTTTTGGCGATAAGGTATATTCACCGGTTATAGATAAGGGAGAGGCTGATTTTATAGTTTCCTTTGAGAAGCTTGAAGCAGCAAGGTATGTAGAATACCTCAAAGAAGGCGGAAGAATAGTTGTGAATACTCAGGAGATAGACCCTATGCCTGTTATAACAGGAGCAGTGTCTTACCCTGAGAATCTTATCGAGAAGATGGAGGCACTGGGTATTCAGGTCGATGCGATGGATTGTCTTTCTCTTGCTGAGGAAGCAGGTTCGGCTAAGGCTGTTAATCTTGTGCTTATGGGTAGATTATCTAAGTACTTTGATATTCCTAGAGAAAAGTGGGAGCAGGCTATCCGTGAGTGTGTTCCTGAGAAATTTATAGAGCTTAATCTTAAGGCATTTGCTTTGGGCTTAGGAGAATAATTTATAAAATATACGGGGGAGATAAAGATGCCAATAACAGATTATTTGGAAAAAAATGCAAGAGACTATGGCGATGATGTGTGTCTGGTCGAGATAAACCCTGAGATACAGGAGAGAAGAAGGATAACCTGGAGAGATTATGAGCTTATAGAACCGGCTGCTACATGCCATTACAGAAGAGAGATAACCTGGCATGTATTTGATGAGAAGGCAAACAGATTTGCAAATCTGCTTTTATCAAGAGGAATTAAGAAGGGTGATAAGGTAGGAATTCTTCTTATGAACTGTCTTGAATGGCTACCTATATATTTTGGAATATTGAAGACAGGTGCCTTGGCTGTACCGCTTAATTTCAGATACGATTCAAGTGAAATAAAGTATTGCCTTGATTTGGCGGATGTTGATATCCTTGTATTCGGTCCGGAATTCATCGGACGTATCGAGGAAATTGCCGACGAGATAGAACAGAATAGACTTTTATATTATGTTGGAGAAAACTGTCCTTCCTTTGCGGAGGATTATATCAGACTCACTGCAAATTGTTCGAGCAGAAAGCCGGACATTACACTTACGGATGAGGATGATGCAGCGATTTATTTCTCATCGGGTACAACAGGTTTTCCTAAGGCGATTCTACATAATCACGAATCTCTTATGCATGCTGCTACCGTAGAACAGCATCATCATAAGCAGACAAAGAACGATGTGTTCCTTTGTATACCGCCCTTGTACCACACAGGTGCCAAGATGCATTGGTTCGGAAGCCTTGTAACCGGCGGTAAGGCGGTACTTCTTAAGGGTGTTACACCGAAGACTATATTTGAAACTGTATCAAATGAGGCCTGTACGATAGTATGGCTGCTTGTGCCTTGGGCACAGGATATATTGCTTGCTATAGAAAAGGGTGAGCTTAAGGTTAGTGATTATAAGCTTGATCAGTGGAGACTTATGCACATAGGTGCCCAGCCTGTACCGCAAAGTCTTATCAAGAAGTGGAAGGAGATATTCCCTCATCACGATTACGATACCAATTATGGCTTGAGTGAGTCAATCGGTCCCGGCTGTGTACATCTTGGAATGGAAAATATTCATAAGGTAGGAGCTATCGGAATCCCGGGATATGGATGGGAGGTTAAGATAGTAGATGAGAGCGGGAATGAGGTGCCTCAGGGTGATGTAGGTGAGCTTATCGTAAAGGGCCCGGGTGTAATGACCTGCTATTATAAGGATGAGAAGGCAACAAAGGAAGTTCTTAAGGACGGCTGGCTATATACAGGTGATATGGCTATGAAGGATGAGGATGGTTTTATATTCCTCGTTGACAGAAAGAAGGATGTCATAATAAGCGGTGGAGAGAATATCTATCCGGTTCAGATAGAGAACTTCCTTTCAAAGCATCCGGATATAAAGGATGTTGCCGTTATAGGTATAGCAGATAAGAGACTCGGAGAAATCTCAGCAGCTATTATCGAGGTTAAACCGGGAAGAGAGCTTACGGAAGAGGCTGTAAATGAATTCTGTAAGGAGCTTCCTAGATATAAGAGACCGAGACAGATTATATTTGCGGATGTCCCACGTAACCCAACAGGAAAGATAGAGAAGCCAAAGCTTCGTC
>CAMALN010000086.1 GCA_945836565.1 uncultured Lachnospiraceae bacterium | reverse complement strand
GGCTTGCTCAAGAAGTCCAATACGGAATATAAGCAGACCATAATAATGATTACCCACAATCCTGATATAGCAAAATGTGCAGACCGTATACTCAAGATAGAAGACGGAAAGTTGATTGAAGCTTAATAGGATTTTAGGAGGAACGACGATGAACGTTATAGAAAAATTAGTGAAGAAAACCCTAAAGCTTAACAAGAAGAGAAGCGTAGGTACCATAATCGGAATTATGCTTTCGGTAGCACTTGTGTGTGCAGTATCAGGTATGTTTGCAAGTCTCAGAGCAACTATAATTAATTTCGAGAAGACATATTCGGGAGATTATCATTTCTGCTATGTGAATATCGATGCAGATACGGTTGAGACATTGAAGCATAACCGTGATATAGAGAAGCTTGAGACAACCGGAAGACTTGGCTTTTGTATGCCAAAGGATACATTTATAGAGATTAATTCAGTCAATGATATAGATGATACGGTTATTCCTTTAAAGCTTGTGGATGGACACATGCCGGAGAATAATCACGAGATAGTGCTTGATGAGATGGCACTCTGGCAGCTTGATGCCAAGGTTGGAGATACGGTTACGCTAGACATCGGAGAGGTTGAAACAAGCATTGACGAGGATGATATATTCCATGCAGAGATAGTAGCTCCGGTCAGCTATGAGTACAAAATAGTAGGAAAGGTAGCGAGTGATGCATATTATACAGGATATACAGTTGATACTGACAACGGGGTATATGATGCATATATAAGCTTCAAGAACCCTAAGAACTATAGAGAGTCGATACGGAATATACTTGGTTATAATCTGGGAGATGAAGAAGAAGAACCATACATGGCATCTTATGCAAATACTGAGCTGCTTAGATGGGTTAATATGGAGTTTTCCGATGATACAATGAGGATGCTGTACAATGTAATCGCCGTTCTTATCGCGATAATACTCATTACAAGCGTGTTCTGTATCAAGAATTCACTTGACATATCAGTTACGGAGAAGATGAAGACCTATGGTATGCTGGCGAGTGTTGGTGCTACAAAAAAGCAGATAAGAAGAAGCGTGCTGTTCGAGGGTGCATATTTGGGAATGATAGGTATACCATTGGGTATAGTGCTTGGCGAGACAGCTGTATATGTGCTGTGTAAAATAGTAGGACATTTTATGCAATATCTCTATAACGATTCCGAAAAAATCGATATGATATGTGCTATGCCGCTTCTGCCTATAATTTTGTCAGTGGCTATGGGCGCACTTACTATCTATCTGTCAACTATCATGGCAGCCTTTAAGGCAGGAAAGGTTAGCCCTATAGAGAATATCAGAAGCAACAAAGAGGTGAAGATAAAGGGAAGCAGGCTTAAGGCTCCAAAGGCTGTGTCGAAGGTGTTCGGAATCGGCGGAGTTATCGCTTATAAGAATCTTAAGAGAAGCAGGAGAAAGTATAGAACTACGATTATCTCTCTTGCAGTAAGTGTATTCGTATTCATCACGATGAGTGCATTTATATCTGAGATGAAGAGGCAGACATCAGGTCTTTACACCTCTTATGAATATAATGTAAGCTTTTCTGTCTACAGTGAAGATAAGGACAGCTTCGTTATGCCGGCATCGATTGAAAATAGTGCTGACAAGATACTTCGTTCAAGCACCTATGATGCGGGATTATATCTTGATGCAAAGGATAAGATGAATTATCCTGAGGATGATCCGGACTTTGAATATTATAATACAGCAGATGATATAGATGAATACTGTGTAATCGTAATGATGGATGATCCGACATTTGAAAAGTATCTGGAAATCTCAGGGATAGGGGCAGAAGGCGATACCTGCGTAATATATGATGCATATAGCTACAGAAGCAGCAAAACCGATAAGATGAAGAAGGCAAGACGTACAAGCTTTGCCGCAGGAGACAGGATAACAGGTACGATAGAAAATTACTCCTATGACGAAGATGGAAATGTTACAGAAGAAAAAACCTATAAGCTGGATACTAAGGTTGCTGGGATATCAGATGTAAAGCCTTTCGGTAAGGAAAATGTATATTATTTTTCACCGATAATTGTGTTGAATGAGAAATATTATCCTGAGCTTCAGGTAAGATGGATTTATTATTATCTGGATGTGGAGGATGCATATAAGACAGCAGATATATTAAATGATACAGAAGGCGTGGAAAGTGTAGAGAATATCGATGAGGTAGTAAAGGCAAATGATTCGGTTATCCTGCTTATGGGAATATTTATGTACGGCTTCATAATAGTTATATCTCTCATCGGAGTAACCAATATCTTCAATACTATAACCTCAAATATGGAGCTTAGACAAAAGGAATTCGCGATGCTAAAGAGTATAGGTATGACGAGCAAGGAGTTCAGCAGAATGGTTAATCTGGAAACCTTATTCTACAGTAGCAAAGCACTTGTATTTGGTATAGTACTCGGACTTGTTGCATCGGAATTCATACACAGAGGCTTTAATGAGAGGCTTGAGGATACATTCATATTCCCGGGTAAGGCAATTCTTATTTCAATAATCTTTGTATTTGTGTTAGTATATATAATAATGAAGTATTCTATAGCGAAGATTAACAGGCAGAATACTATCGAGACCATTCGAAAGGATACAGTGTAATGGATATTTTGCTGGTAGAAGACAGCAGTACAATTGCAGAAAGCGTTATATATTCCTTTGAGACCAATGGCGATAAGGTGACATGGTGCAGGAATGTGAAGGAAACCAGAGAGTATCTTGCGGGGGATGCTCATCCGGAGGTTGCGATACTGGATATCGGGCTTCCGGATGGTAACGGTTTTTCAATGTACGAGCACGACATCAAGGAAAAGGGCATACCGGCTGTATTTCTTACTGCCAAGGATGAAGAGGATGATATAGTCAGGGGACTTATGCTCGGTGCAGAGGATTATGTGACGAAGCCATTTTCCATAAAGGCCTTAAGGGCCCGTGTTATGAAAATCGCAGCGAGGAATAAGGTTGAGTCAAGGATAACGGTGTCGGATATAAGCTTTGACCTCGAGCGGATGGAGGTTAGAAAATCCGGAGAGGTGATTGAGCTTTCGAGTCTTGAGATAAAGCTACTGGCGCTTCTTTTTGAGAATATCGACAAAGCAGTCAGCAGAGCCATTATCCTTGACAGGATATGGGACTGGACGGGAAATGATGTCGATGACCATACTGTTACGGTATATATGAAGAGGATACGAGAGAAGCTTGGAACGGACATAATAACCACTATAAAAGGAGTAGGTTATAGGATAGACAAGGATGAGCAATAAGCAAAAGCTGAAAAAATGTATAGTAGCGGTTTTGATAATCACTGTGGCTATGGCAGCAGTGATTATTTGCGTTGCTAATCATTATATGAAGGTGTATAACAGGAGGAACAATGAGAGCATGGCAGCAGTTTTACTTGCTGTACATGATAAGTATCCGGAGATAAGCTATAACGATATGATGGAGCTTTTGGATGCGGAATACGATGAGCAATTAAGCGAAAAGCTCAGTATGCTTGACAGCTATGGCATAGATATCGAGGCGGATGCCCTGGTGAAGGAGAATTCTTCGGTAAGGTCAAGGATGATTTTGCTCTGTGCAGTGCTTATGGTGGCTGAAGCATTTGTCATCGTGGCATGCTTCCTTATATATGACAGAGGAAGGGATAGGGATATCAATGATATTACGAGATGCATAGAGAATATCAATCATAAGATATACCGGATGGACATAGATAGCAATACGGAGGATGAGCTGTCCATACTAAAGAATGAGATATATAAGACCACGCTTATGCTGAAGGAGGACGCGGAGAACTCGAAGCTCGCGAAGAAGCTTCTGAAGGAGTCCCTGTCGGATATATCACACCAGCTTAAAACTCCGCTTACATCTATAACTATAATGCTTGACAATTTGTATGAAGAACCTGATATGGACAGGGAGGTCAGGCAGAAATTCCTGCGTGATATGAGACGGGAGGTATCGAATATCAATTTCATGGTTCAGAGTCTGCTCAAATTATCAAAGCTTGATGCGAATACTGTTGAATTTATGTATGAGGATATAAGGCTTACTGAGCTGGTGGAGGAGTCGGTTAAAAATGTATCGGCGCTTAGTGATTTGAAGGATGTAAATATCAATATTACATCAAATGGCGATTACGTAGTGAACTGTGATAAGAGGTGGCAGATAGAAGCTATCTCAAATATATTGAAGAATTCTATAGAACACTCAGAATCAGGTGGCACGGTAGATATAGCTATGGATAGCAATCATGTATATACAAGTCTCTCGATAACGAATTATGGAGAGCAAATCAGCGAAAAGGATTTGCCACGTCTGTTCGAGCGCTTTTACAGGGGCGAAAATGCAACTGTGGACAGTGTGGGTATAGGACTTGCCCTTGCAAAGTCGATTGTCGAAAGCTGTGGTGGTGACATTTCGGTGGATTCGGGAGACAGAAGAACAACGTTTAGGATAAAATATTTTAAGTAAATTATATCATTCGTAGGATAAAAATTATATGAAAGGGTGGTTGATTTCTCTACCACCCTAGTGTATAATCTACTCAAAGGTAATCGGATGTGAATCCGATTTGCCCTCAGTGTATATTATTATGATTAAAAGAGATTAGCACACCTTGAGCCGGGGTGTGTTATTTCTTTTTATTATGATTATCTATATAAGACAGAGCCGCAAATATTACTAGCAACAAAGTAAGTACTTCTATTGTGTTCATAGGGCATCACCCTCTTTCTTATGACTAGAGGGCATCTAACAATCGAAAATCGCATCCTACTTTCTTTTCAATTATACAATTTCATTGTAACACATACAGAACATATGTTCGATTGAGAAATGATTATTCCATATAACAAGTTGCCATCGGCAAAGAAGGAGATGTAGCTGGAAATGAACCTGGCTGCTGCTCATTCTTTTAATCATGAAATTGATTTGGTAGAGAATTCTTTAGCTGTAAGACTCTTGTCTCAATCTCCTTGATGACGCGCACAAATTCCTCGTCGGATTGACCGGTGGGATCCGGCAGCCCCCAATTGTCGTCGAAGGGTCTGCCGATAAAGGGACATCCCACATTGCAGCCCATGGAGATTGCCAGATCCGGCTCCGGGATGTCAGCAATCAACTTGGAATATTGTGTTTGCTCCATATCAATGCCATAAAGCTGCTTCATAATGCGAACTGCGTCCGGATTGATCCGGGGCTTGGTTTCCGTTCCCGCCGAATAGCTGTCAAATACATCGGAGGCCAGATGTTTCCCCAGAGCCTCTGCAATCTGGCTTCGGCAGGAATTGTGAACACAGATAAATGCTACTTTCGGTTTGCTCATGCTTATCCCCTAACCTTTTTCAAGATTTCAATGACTTCATCTTTTTTTAAGACTTTTCCGTAGGAAACCACTTTACCATCTATCACTAGGGCCGGAGTGGTCATGACACCATAGGCGGCAATCTTCTCAAAATCATTCACGTGATCGATGGTGGAGTCCATACCCAGCTCGGAAAGTGCCTGAATGGTGGCAGCTTCAAGCTGATTACACTTGTCACATCCGCCGCCCAGGATTTTCACGCCGGGTTCTGCTTTTATTGTCTCTGCCTGTTTCATTGTCTCCGGAGTGCAGCTTGCGCCACAGCAGCTCGGAGCCGCTTGTTCGGTTTTCTTTTTACCAAATCCAAATAATCCCATATCTTATCCTCCTTAAAATTAATGTGTTCTGAACAGTTACCTTTTTTTAAATAATAAATGATTGGAAAATATTAAATAAATATCCAACGATAATAATACCTGCGGTGCAGATTGCAATAAATGTTGCCAACAGTTTGGGTTTTACTGCTTTTTTCAGCATGATTGATGACGGCAGGCTAAGGGTGGTAACGGCCATCATAAAGCTGAGAATCGTTCCTAATTGTGCGCCTTTGGATAACAGTGCTTCTGCCACCGGTATGGTGCCAAATATGTCCGCATACATGGGGATGCCTATCAATGTGGCCAGAATTACTCCAAAAGGATTTCCACTGCCCAGTACAGTTTCAATCCATGTTTCGGGAATCCAGTTATGGATGAAGGCGCCGATTCCAACTCCCAGCAGAATGTACGGAAATACTTTTTTTAAGGTGGATGTCATCTTTTCTCTCGCATAGGAAAAGCGCTCCTTCTGCGAAAGTGTGGGGCTGTCAATATCAACAGAATTTGCCCGTAAGATAAACTCCTCCACATACTGCTCCATGTGCAGTTTTTCAATGGTTGTACCGCCCACCACGGCAATGATTAGTCCCACAATCACGTAAATGACGGCAACCTTTGTTCCGAAGATACTCATTAAAAGTACCAGACTTCCTAAGTCTACCATGGGGGACGAGATCAAAAAGGAAAAGGTGACACCCAGAGGAAGGCCTGCGCTCGTAAATCCAATGAAAAGCGGAATAGAGGAGCAGGAGCAAAAGGGGGTGACTGTTCCTAAAAGGGCAGCAATGCAATTGGCACCGATTCCATGAAATCTTCCTAATATTTTTTTGCTTCTTTCCGGTGGAAAATAGCTTTGGATATAGGAAATCAGGTAAACCAATACGCATAACAGGATCGTAATTTTAATCACATCATAAATAAAAAACTGAATGCTTCCTCCCAGCTTTTGGGAGGTATCAAGCCCTAATTTCACCAAAACCGTTCCGATTAGTTCGCTCAACCATCTCATGCCAAGTATCTGGTTTTGAATAAATTCCCATATCATTCGCAGCATTCACATCCTTCCTGCACACAAGACAGACCTTCCATGAACTGCTTAAATTCCATCAGTGTTTCACAATTTAA
>CAMALN010000085.1 GCA_945836565.1 uncultured Lachnospiraceae bacterium | reverse complement strand
TATATGTAGTCAACATTGATAAATTGATAACATAGTAGCATTATTATATGATATAACCAAAGACAGTGCTGCTTACTAGCACGTTAGGGACAAATTACTATATCATACAATATAATATTGTAAAATAAGCCCGTAAATGTTACAATACCTATATTGCATATAGTGTATAGGGAATTAAATATATATTGGGAGGTTACTATGGATAATGATGAAGTGAGAAGGATTACCCGCAAGAGGAAAAGCTTTGCAAGAAGGATTTTCATCAATATTATTATTATGGGAATCATTGTAAACGTGATTATCGTGAGTGGCTCTTTTTTTATTATGAGAAGCTCATTAAAGGATGAACTTAGCAGGTCATCTAAAGCATATGCTGTAGCGGCAGCATCACAGCTGGATGGTGATGTATTTGATGCAATCGGCGAGGGAGACGAGGAATCGGAGGAGTTTGCGCAGATATATGATTCGCTGACGCCTTATCTTGAAGCAGAACAGGTTACATACATCTATTCAATGAGAATGGTTGATAACGAGCTTTATTTCGTGGTTGATACAGATCCTGAGGCTCCGGCGGCTTTGCTCGAGCATTATGATGAAACTGTACCGGGCATGAGAGAAGTATTCTCTACAGGTAAGCCGAGTGCTGACAAGGATATAACTACTGATGAGTGGGGAAGCTTTATATCGGGATATGCACCTATCATGAATTCCAATGATGAGGTGGTAGGTATCGTAGGTGTAGATTTTGATGCATCCTCAATCAAAGAGAAGATTTCAGCCTTCTTAAAGAGAATAATTGCGTCGGGTATTTTTTGTGAGGTCATTGCCGCATTGATAGGTATCGTCCTTTACAAGAGTCTTAAGAAGAGACTGAAGCTCCTCAATGATAAGCTTGCGGATGTGGTATACAATGACGGAAATCTTAACCAGAAGGTGGAAATACATACCGGTGATGAGTTTGAGGATATAGCAGATAACCTTAATGCGATGCTTGAGCAGACGAGAGGTGTCGTAAGTAATGTTATGGTATGCTCGGGCAGAATCCATAATGTCGCAGCAAATGTGGATGAGACTATGGGTGAAGCAAGGGATAAGGTTCAGATAATCAATGATTATATGGAGGAGATGAGCGAAGGCATCGAGCTTACCGTAGAATCTCTTGAAAATATAAGAAGTATGATGGGCGAGGTTGCAGCCTCAGTGGAGGATGTTACCTGTAAATCATCAGAGGGTACCCGTGTGGCAACAGAGATTAGCTCGAACTCAGAGGAGATGACTCAGAATGCACTTAGTGCACAGCAGGCTATCTTAGAGCAGATAGGTGATATAAGAGAGAATCTTGAGGTTCAGCTTGAAAAGGCCCGCTCGGCAGAGAAGATACAGAGCTTTACGGCGGATATACTTAATATTGCTGATGAGACACAGATGCTGTCGCTTAATGCAAGTATAGAGGCAGCGAGAGCAGGAGAGGCAGGAAGAGGCTTCTCGGTTGTAGCAGAGAGCATAGGAAAGCTTGCAGTAAGCTCAGGAGAGGCAGCAGAGAATATCCAGCAGGTAAGTACACAGGTTATGGAGGTAGTCGAGGATCTTTCAGCACTTTCAAGACATATCGTGGGCTTTATAGAGCATGAATTGCTTCCTCAGTTTGAGGAGCTTACCCAGTCGGGTGAGAGATATGCGGAGTTTGCCGAGATGATTTCGGGCATAATGACCCAGTTCGAGGAGAAGATGGGACTTGTGGACAGTGCCGTAAATGAGGTTCAGGAAGCGGTTGAGAAGGTTGCCGACGCATCGGCAAGCAATCAGGAGCACATCCTGGAGATTTCCGATTATGCGGGAAAGCTCAATCAGCAGATGGGACATACGGTGGATATGTCGCAGATGAATAAGGAACAGGCAGACAATTTGTCAAAGGTAGTAGAGAGATTTACTGTTGAATAATGTTATGCAGGAGTAAAGTATGAAGATATCAACAAAAGGCAGATATGCATTGAGACTTATGCTTGATCTGGCAACGCACAATACCGGGGCTCCGGTAAGTCTGAAGGATATAGCGGCCAGACAGGATATATCAGACAAATATTTGGAGCAGATTATAGCTATACTGAACAGGGCAGGCTTTGTCAAGAGCATAAGAGGTGCTCAGGGAGGATATATGCTTCGGAATAAGCCTGAGGAATATACGGTTGGAATGATACTTCGTCTGACGGAGGGCGATTTGAAGCCTGTCGACTGCGTCGGAGATAACGAGATGGGTTGCGAGAAGACTGATTCGTGCGTGACCTATAAGGTATGGCAGAGGCTGTATGATGCGATAAATGATGTCATTGATGGGATAACCTTGGCTGATTTGGTGGAATGGCAGGGTAATGGCGGAGATAATTATTGTATATAATATGCAGAAAACGAAAAAAGAGTCGGATGGGATCGACTCTTTTTTTCGTCTGGTGTGACAATTATGGTTAATAGGACATTTCTGTCCGTAAGATTGATATGAGATTTTATAGATTTATAATTTGTAATGTCACTTTATGTTTGTATTTTAATATTGTCTAAGAAAAATGTCTTAGGTCATTTGCACCAAAAAACACCTAATAGATTGACCTTAATATTTCGCTATGCTATTATATTTCGTTGTAGCGAATTATTACTTTAGCAGAGAAAAGAGAGGAATGCATTATGAAACTTTTTAAGAAGCTTGCACTTGGTGCACTTGCAGTTGGTATGATGGCAACTGTATTTACAGGATGCGGAAAGAAGGACAGCAAGACATTTACTGTTGGATTCGACGCAGAATATCCACCATATGGTTATATGGATGAGAACGGAGATTATACAGGCTTTGATCTTGAGCTTGCAGAGGAGGTATGTAAGCTTAAGGGCTGGACACTTGTAAAGCAGCCTATCGCTTGGGATAATAAGGACAATGAGCTTAATTCCGGCTCAATTGATTGTATCTGGAATGGCTTCACAATTAACGGTCGTGAGGATGATTACGAGTGGTCTGTACCTTATGTTGATAACAGTCAGGTAATCGTAGTTAAGGCGGATTCAGGTATAACATCACTTTCTGACCTTGCAGGTAAGACTGTAGGTGTACAGGCTGCTTCAGCAGCACTTGATGTACTTACAGACGAGGAAGGGCAGAAGGCTCTCGGAGATTCATTCGGAAAGCTTCAGGAGTTTGGCGATTACAATACAGCCTTTGCTGAGCTTATGGCTGGCTCTGTAGATGCAATTGCTATGGACATCGGAGTTGCAATGTATCAGATAGAAGGACGTGGAGACGAATTCGTAATTCTTGCTGAGCACCTTAATGCAGAGCAGTATGGTATAGGCTTCAAGAAGGGCAATACTGAGCTTAAGGATGAGGTTGAGTCAGCCTTAAGAGAGCTTAAGAAGAACGGAAAGTTTGATGAGCTTGCAGAGAAGTATGGCCTTTCAGATATGGTTTGCTTCGAGTAGAGGATAAATTATTTAGATAGGAATTAGATTATGAGTTTTTCTGTTATGCTTGAGCAGCTGGCACAGGGAATGTGCAAAAGTATGCTTATATTTGGGCTTACATTACTATTTTCCATGCCGCTCGGACTTTTGGTTTGCTTTGGACGTATGTCAAAGAACCGGTTGGTAAGTGGAATATTCGGATTCTTTATATCGGTGCTTCGTGGTACTCCGTTGATGCTTCAGCTTATGGTAGTATATTTCTTTCCGTACTATTTGTTTGGAATATCTATCGGTAACTGGAGATTTCCGGCGATTATAGTGGGCTTTTCTATCAATTATGCGGCGTATTTTGCAGAGATATACAGGTCCGGTATAGAGGCCATTCCAAAGGGACAGTATGAGGCTGCACAGATATTGGACTACAGTAAGTCACAGACCTTCTTCAAGATAGTATTTCCTCAGGTGATTAAGATAATACTTCCTGCGGTAACGAACGAGATAATTACATTGGTTAAGGATACTTCGCTTGCGTTCTCGCTTGCATATATGGAGATGTTTACTATAGCGAAGCAGATAGCTGCGCGAGATACGACCTTTGTGCCATACATAGTTGCAGCACTGTTCTATTATATCTTCAATCTTTTGGTTGCGTTTGTGATGAGACAGTTCGAGAAGAAGCTGTCATATTATAATTAGGAGGGCTTTTGGATGTATTATCTGGAAATGAATGATGTAAAAAAGTCCTTTGGCGACCTTGAGGTTTTAAAGGGTATATCACTTACGGTTAGTGAGGGTGAGGTTGTGTCGATTATCGGCCCGTCCGGTTCGGGAAAGTCAACCCTGCTTAGAATAGCTACCTTGCTTGAGACTATGGATGTGGGTAATCTTGCATATATGGGGCAGTATGCTGTCACCATGGAGGATAGGCACAGTGTGTACGCCAAGACTTCGCAGCTAAAAGAGATTAAGAAGAATTTTGGATTAGTATTTCAGAGCTTTAATCTGTTCCCGCACAAATCAGTGCTGCACAACATAATTGATGCGCCAATATTTGTACAAAAACGTAAAAAGGCAGAGGTAATTGAAGAAGCAAAAGAGCTTTTGAGACAGATGGGTCTTGAGGATAAGGCTGATTATTATCCATGTCAGTTATCCGGCGGACAGCAGCAGCGTATCGCTATAGCAAGAGCGCTTGCACTTAAGCCGAAGGTTTTATTCTTCGATGAGCCTACCTCGGCACTTGATCCTGAGCTTACGGGCGAGGTGCTAAAGGTTATCAAGGGCTTAGCAGAACAGAAGATGACGATGGTTATAGTTACTCATGAGATGAGCTTTGCGAAGAACATATCGGACAGAGTAATATTTATGGACAAGGGAGTTGTGGCAGCAAGCGGAACTCCTGAAGAGGTATTTAATTCGGATAATGCGAGGATGCAGGAATTCTTGGGTAAGCTTAAGAATGACTAGCATATAATTGGAGAGTCGGATGAAGATAAATGTGCCGGGCTTTAACAAAGACAGTATAAAAAAAGGATTGAATTTCCTCAAATATAACGGTGTAGATGGAGTAGTGTCCCAGGTCAGATATAAGATGTCCGGCCCGGGACTTGCTTATAATAACTGGTATAAGGAAAAGCATGAGGCAAGTGAGGCTGTGGTTGCGCTGCAAAGAGTTACGAAGCTTGCTTATGAGCCTCTTATAAGCATAGTTGTACCGGTATATAAGACTCCGGAGCCTTTTTTGCGCGCCATGATAGAGTCTGTGCTCGCACAGTCATATGATAAGTGGCAGCTCTGTATAGTGGATGGAAGCTGTGGAGATACGAGACCACACGATGCTGATATGGATGATGAGGCAGATATTGATACATATGCGAATGCGACACTAGGAAATATATACGGAGATACCGGCGAGACCGAATCAAATAATGGACTTTATGCACAAGCCTCTGAGGGCGAAGGCTATGCTGTATATGATACAGAGCGAATAATTCGCGAGTATATGGAAAAGGATGAGCGTATCTGCTATCGCTTAATGGAAGAAAATCTTGGTATAGCGGATAATACAAATGTCGGAATTGATATGGCTAAGGGCAGCTACATAGCATTCCTAGAGCATGATGATGTGCTCTCAAAGGATGCACTCTATAGTGTGGCTGAAGCGTTGCAGGATGAGAGATATGAGCTTATATATTCGGACGAGGATAAAATGTCTGATGACGGAAGCAAATATTCTGATCCGGCATTTAAGCCTGATTTTAGTATAGATTTACTGCGCTCTTATAATTATATACACAGATTCCTTGTAGTCAGCAAAAGACTGGCTCTTTCGGTTGGCTGTATGAGGCGGGAATATGAGGGCGGACAGGCATATGATTTTATATTAAGATGTGTGGAGCACACCCGCAGCATAAAGCATATACCGAGGGTGCTGTATCATTATAGAATCAATAATCGTTCGACAGCGGGTATAAAAAATAGGAATAAAGCCGAGGTTGAGAAGAAGGCTCTTGCGGCGCATATCAAAAGGTGCGGTTTGTATGCGACCTTAGGTGTATCCGAGATAAACGGCATATACCGCATCAACTATGAGACACCGGGCAATCCGTACATATCAATCGTTATACCGGGCGGAAAAAGCGTAGACGCTCTCGACAGGCTGCTAAGACCATTGTTTGAGCTTGCCAGATACAGTAACTTTGAGATAATAATAGTGGATAGTGATGGTACTGATGATGAGATGCTCAAGTACTATCATCGTATGGAAAGAATTCGCAGAAATATAAGTGTAGTAGTAGATAAGGATGCGGAAAGCCTGCCGAATATGAGAAATTTTGGCGCCGCGAGGGCAAAGGGAGAATATCTCCTGTTCCTCGACAGCAACCTTGAACTCATCAATGCATCAGCTATAGGTGATATGCTTGGCGTATGTATGCGAGAGGATGTCGGCATCGTTACCGGTACGATGTACAATGACCATAATTCGGTATATTCACAGGGCTACGTAGTAGGTATAAATGGCATATATGACCGTTTATACAAGGGAGTAAAAAAAGGTGCATTCGGATATCTAATGCAGAATCGTATGAACAAAAATGTGAGTGCGGTTCCTGCACGTTGTATGATGGTTAGAAAAGCTCTGTATGATGAAATAGGCGGCTTCTATGAGTGCTTCACAAACGAATATGCAGCCGTAGACTTTTGTCTCAGAGTAAGAAAACTCGGACTTCAGATAGTATGCGTCGCGGACGCTATGTGGAGCATCCATACGGCAAATCGATATGAGCCATTAAAGAAAAGTGTCATAAAGCCAAATGACGAAGCTTCGGATACAAATGCCTCGGATGAATATTTCGACAGCAAAACCGAAGAAGAAATATTCGAGGATGCATGGCACGATATCCTCGAAGCCGGAGACCC
>CAMALN010000084.1 GCA_945836565.1 uncultured Lachnospiraceae bacterium | reverse complement strand
CGATACGAGAAAATCATCAACTCTCACACCAAAAATTCTGCTAAGAATAAATAAATTCTCAATGTCTGGAAGACTGCGGCCATGACGCCACTTATTGATGGCTTGAACCGATAAGCCCATAATCTCACCAAGCTGTCTGTCTGATAATCCGCTATCGTTAATCATCCTGCATATGCGCTTCCCGGTGGCATCCATATCGATACCGTAAATCATGTTGTTACATTCCATAATGAATCCTTCCTTTCTTATTGTACGGTAAACATATAATAACAACATGTATGTACATTTTTTTACGCATAAAAAAGCCAATGGGGACAGTAAAAAAGCCACTTTTCCTGTCCCCAATGGCACTACTCGACCTTTGAGTTGATTTCTGTATATAATTCGTTGATTAAGGCGTTTGTCTCGTCTATGATTGATGCAACGTCAACAAGCTTCTTAACACTCTTATCTCTTGTTGATAATTCAACCTTACCTTCTGCAAGATTCTTTGGTCCTACAGTAACTCTTACAGGAACTCCGAGTAAGTCTGCATCTGCGAACATTGCTCCGGCGCTTACCTTTCTGTCATCGTAGATTACCTCAACACCGGAATTAAGAAGTGTGTTGTAGATGTTGTCAGCTGTTTCCTTGCAATCTGCATTATCCGGTCTCATACAGCAAAGATGTACCTGCCATGGTGCTATAGAGATTGGCCAGATTGGGCCGTAATCATCATGTCTTGCCTCACATACTGATGCGGCAAGTCTTCCTACACCGATACCGTAGCAGCCCATGATAGGATGCTTCAAGGTTCCGTCTTCGTCTGTATAAGTCATATTCATAGTCTTTGAGTACTTTGTGCCAAGCTGGAAGATATTTCCCACCTCGATGCCACGCTTTACACTGATTGTTTTCTTGCCGCAACAAGGACATATTCCACCGGTCTTTATCTTGGCAACATCTTTATACTCAACATCACCGATGTCTCTCTTTATATTCAATCCTATATAGTGGTAATCAACTTCATTTGCACCTGCACATAAGCTGTCGATTCCCTCAAGGGACTTATCATATATGATAGTACACTTTGCATTCTGATTATAAGGTCCACAGAAGCCCGGTACGATTCCGCTTTCCTCTGTAACTACTGCGGCATGAACCTTCTCTCCCAATAAATTGGTTAGCTTAGTCTCATTTACCTCATAGTCTCCGCGAAGAAATACTATAACGTATTCGTCAGTCATATTCTTCTGATATATAACAGCCTTACACGACTGCTCTACCTTACTGTTAAGGAATGTGCATACATCCTCTATGGTCTTGCAATTTGGTGTATAAACCTTCTCAAGGGCTGTCTCGGCAACCTTCTCATTCTCAACGATATTGTCAGCAGCCTCCATATTGGCACTGTATCCACAGTCGTCGCAAAGTACGATAGAATCCTCGCCTGCATCTGCCAAAAGCATGTACTCGTGTGATACACTACCGCCCATCATACCCGAATCCGACTTAACAGCTATAACCTCCGGAACACCGGCACGCTGGAATATTCTGTTGTATGCCTTGAAGCACTTATCATAATACTGCTCCAAATCCTCCTGAGAAGTATGGAAGGAATATGCATCCTTCATAGTAAATTCTCTTACTCGGATAAGACCTGCTCTTGGTCTGGCCTCATCTCTGAACTTTGTCTGAATCTGGTATATCATAAACGGATATTTTGCGTATGTGTTACCATACTCTCTTACAAGATGAACTGCTGCCTCCTCATGAGTCATACCCAGAACCATCTGGCTATTATTTCTGTCCTTAAAGCGAAGTAATTCTTCTCCTACGCTCTCGAATCTTCCGGATTCCTCCCACAATGAGCCGGGCAAGGCTACAGGGAACATAACCTCCTGTCCATCGATAGCATCCATTTCCTCACGTATAATCTTCTCTATCTTCTGTGTAATTCTCTTCATCGGCGGATACAATGAATATATACCATTTGCTACATACTTGATATATCCTCCTCTTACACAAAATGCATGGCTGTCGATAACACAGTCTGATGGACGCTCCTTGAATCTGTCGCCAACTAACTTACTAAGCTTCATAACAATTACTCCTTTCAAAAATAAACAAGGTCCCTCAATCCTTCATATATAATAAGGATCAAGGGACCAATAATATCTTATCGGCGGTACCACCCTCGTTAACGTATAAACGTTCACTCTTTTATGAAAACATGGCTCCAAGGTAGGTTCAATAAGTTCACATAAAGATTCGCACCAACCATCTTCTCTCTGACATGCTCCGTTACCTACTAGTCCTTTTCAACACCGAAAAAAATCATACCCTATATGTATTTTTTTGTCAACTCATAATATTATCTTTACTGTCCCCATTGGCATTTACCCAACTCGTGGATTACTTCATCTAAAACTATAGGCTTGGATATGAATCCGTTCATGCCACAATCGTAGGCTGCTTTCTTGTCCTCATCAAAGGCATTTGCAGTCATTGCAATAATCGGAATAGTGGAAATGTCCGGATTCTCCATAGCACGTATACGCTTCGTAGCTTCCAGTCCATCCATAACCGGCATCTGGATATCCATAAGTATTACATCATAATCTCCCGTATTTGATGCTGATATAATGTCCACTGCCATCTGACCATTCTCTGCAATCTCTAATTCGAAACCATATTCCTTCAATATCTCAACTGCAATCTCACGATTCAGTTCATTATCCTCTACAAGAAGCAGCTTCTTGCCTTCGAAGCTGTTTATCTGTGCAGCAGTAAGCATTAACTCGTCGATTTCTTTATTACTCTTCTCATGCTTCTTGCCCAGAGCATCCAGAAGGGATTCTCTCAAATCGGACATGAATAACGGCTTCGAACAGAATGCTGTAACTCCTGCTGCCTTTGCCTCCACTTCAATATCTGACCAGTCATATGCTGTCAAGATAATGATTGGAGTAGCATCTCCAAGGCTACGTATCTGCCTTGTAACCTCTATACCATTCATATCCGGAAGACGCCAATCGATAATATATGCGTGGAATACATCATTTACCTCTATGGCCTGCCTTGCACGAAGCACTGCCTCTTTACCTGACACAGTCCATTCCGACCTCATGCCTACACGAACCAGCATCTTGGTTACACTGTCACAGGTTTCAAAGTCATCATCTACTACAAGTACCCTAAGGCCCTCTAATTCAGTAATCTTTTCATCCCTCTTATAGCCCGATACAACTCTAAGCTCAAGATGTATGATAAATTCGGTTCCCTTACCCTGCTCTGTAACAACCTCTATCGTTCCGCCCATCATATCGATGATATTCTTGGCTATAGACATTCCAAGTCCTGTACCCTGTATCCTACTTACAGTAGAGGTTCTCTCACGCTCAAACGGATTAAATATACGCTCTGCGAACTCCTTGCTCATACCTATACCGGTATCCTTGACACGAATCTCGTATCTTGCTTTTCCTTCCGCAGCATTCTGAAGCTGAGCAATCCTGACAGACACCGTACCGCCCGGTGCAGTGAACTTAATCGCATTTGAAAGCAGATTAAGCAGTACCTGATTCAGACGTATCTTGTCACAGTATACATTCTCATCCACAACATCCATGGTATCTATAAAAAGCTCAAGCTGCTTTGCATGAATCTGTCCACTGATAATGGTTTTTATATCATGAAGGATTTCCGAAAGGCTTACCTCTGTCTCCTCCAGATGAATCCTTCCGCTTTCGATACGACTCATATCGAGAACGTCATTTATAAGTGAAAGCAGATGCTTTCCGGAAGAAAGAATCTTTGTCAGATAATCCTTTATCTTCTCATCGTTTCCTATATTAGCACTTGCAAGTGTTGTGAAACCTATTATCGCATTCATAGGCGTACGTATGTCATGTGACATATTGGATAGGAAGGTACTCTTTGCCTTGTTTGCACTCACAGCAGAATTTACAGCATCCTCAAGTGCCTGATTAATCTTCTTATCCTTTGTACGGTCAGACATAACAAGGATATATTTTTTCTTATCCTGAACATCACTGCATAACATAACCACGTGGAACCAGCGTTTCTCTCCACTCCTTTGATGAGTGTACTCTCTATCCCACTCGCTTTGCTCTCCCGGGCGCATATTCTTAATCTGTTCCAAAATCTCTGTCTTCTCATCACCATCAAGCTGTGAAAGATTATCCAACACATGTAAATCCTGCTTTACCTGTCTGTCCGGAATACCCATAAGCTTATCAATATTCGGACTTATATAATCGACAAGTCTTTCATCTGCGTCAATCATCATGAATACATCATCGACATTAATTGACAGCTTAGAGAACAGTTCATCACGGTAGATAATCTCAGAATCCTTCTTTTCAAGCTTCATCCGGTTTTGTCTTACAATCAGCAAAATAGCAAGCAAGGCTATGATTATCATGATACCCACCGCCAGAAACATTGAACTAAACTGTAGCTTATTCATGCTTGCATTAACCACATTGGCAGGTACCAGTCCAACCAGAGTCCAGTCCTCTAATTGTGCCAGCTCGTATATCATATAATAACTGGTATTATCAAGCTTTAACAACATAGCTCCGGACTTTCCCTGCTTTAATGCATCCTGAAAATCCTGTATGTCATCACTGCTGAGGTCAGAATATTTCCTGAGCATTGCCAGGAAATTGTAGATATCCTGTACCTTGTCTACAGCATTATCCAACACTACCCGTCCATCTGCATGAATCATATAGCTACTTACCTTATCGTCAAAGGCAGATATCTTAAGTGAAGCTACCATATCAGAATTATTGAAGCTGACTGCAACTGCCTCATACTCAAATTCGTGATAAGTACCTACGGCAGGCGTAACAAATACCATTATCTGCGGCTGTCCCGGAACTACAGCATTTACAATCATATCCTCACCATTAAGTATCAAGTCCGGAAGCTTATTCTCCAAATCAAGATATCCCGATGCACCACTGATTGTTCGATAATTTCCTTCTCTGTTTATAAAATAGAAATCCGTAAATCCATTTTCTTCCTCTGCGTGCTTTATAAACTTATCTATCTCATTTTCGTCAGTAACATCCGCCAGGTAATCTACCCACATATGTATACCGCTCCAATTTCTCTGCACGAAGCTCCGCAGAGAATTATTGGACTGGTGGAATATCTCCGACAGATGTGAGACACTCTCATCATAGATTGTCTCAGATACAAAAGAGTAATATTGAAAAGACGCAAACACAATTGCAATGATTAGAATGACTGTAATTGCAATTTTTTTCAGTCTTTTCTTCATACAAATTTTCCTTCCTTTCAAATATATCTTTCATATAATACGTATTATCTAATAATTAGTCAAAAAAATCTTTACTTAATTGTTACGTACTCTGTCGGTTCTTCAAACTGTGCCACTTCTGACAGTGCATCAGTAAACATGGTGTATACATTTACATCCTGCCACGGCAGCTTGCTTTTTAATTCTTCCGGCATCGGACATCCACAGTACACAGCATTTTCTAAAAAGTCCATATCACCAAATAAGGATACCGTATATATCTTAGTATCATCAAGCTGCCTTCCGTCTATAGTGACTCCCTTAAGTATATAGGAACCATCACCATTATCCTTAATCTGATATTCTATACCGCTTGTTACAGGGATAAGATTCTTATGTCTTATCGGGTTTGCTCCATCTTCCTTCACATTTACAAGCCATTCCATAAGTTGCTTAAGCTCTGCTCCCGTAAGCTCACCGGAATACATGTCTTCCCAATTATATAACAGACGATAAAGCTGATTTACATTATAATCTCCTGCAAATACAGAAGAGGTTACAACACTTGAAAATCCAACTGCAATATCATCTCCACTCTGTCTGCGCAGGGTATTCATAACTGCTGATGCAGCCGGACTTCCATGCTCACCGAAGGTGTACTCATACCCTTTCTCCTGAGTAATTACAGTTTCCAATGTGCCGGGATCCTTCTTACTAATAAGCTGGGTATTAAATTCCTTATATGCAGAGGCTGCATCATATTCTCCTGCTATCATTTTACGTACCACGTTCTTTGAAATGGCGAACATCTCCGTAGAAGCCAGTCTCATATACATGCGATTGCTGTTGATACAATCCGTAATCTGTGAAAACACTTCATTCATCTGAAAATCTACGTTCTTATTGTAGCTAAGCATTGCATTTCCTGCTGCCACATGCTTTTGTCCTTCTTCAGAGAGCATAGCCTCAAGTATCTGCATGACTACCTCCTGCTTCTCCTCGTCCTGTCCCACAGACTTGTTGACTGCAACCTGAAAAGCCGGATATGTCAATATCCAGTTATCCTCTGCTGTCTCACCAAAATATGGGAGCATTACTGCATCTATCCCCACTTCTCTAAATCCGATACAATCACCGGCAGTTCCTCGCACGATAGCAGCTTTTTCATCCAGAAAGCTATCCCTCATATTCTCATAGCTTACGTCAACATCCTCAGGTGTCACACGTGTGTCCTTCAGATACTGCTCATACTTGTCAAATACTACCGGCCATACCTTGTCATCGAGAGAAACCGTTGCTTCATCTGTTTCACTCTCATACTCTGCACGCCAAAGGATTCCTTCCATAGACATAAGCTCAGGTATCGCACAACCCTGCAAGGCCTCCATGCAGGAGTAATCCATACGATAATCATTTACATAACCTCTGATACCATATTCTTCAAACTTCAGGCAGGCATCAGCAAATTCCTCCTGATTCGTCGGAATAGGGATATTATACTTTTCAAACAAATCAAGATTAGCTATATATCCGTCTACCTCTGCACACAGTGGCAGCCAGCGTATGGCTCCACCAATCTCACGATTGTTTTCTATATAGCTGTCATAATAACTTCCCACTACATCTGTCTCACTCATATCCAACAG
>CAMALN010000083.1 GCA_945836565.1 uncultured Lachnospiraceae bacterium | reverse complement strand
TTTACGTAACGCATAATAAGCAAATATAATAAGCTTACAAACGTCACAGGATAATATAATGCTTGTGACGTTTTTTGTGCTGTGCTATAATGAAATTTATAGTTAAAAATAAAAGTGCTATGGAAGGATTTTTAATATGAAGATAAATAAATATATTGCAGGTATCGCGATGATGACACTGATGTGTGTATCGTTTACCGCATGTAAAAAGGACGATAAGAAGGCAGATAAGATCGCGACGTCAACGGATGCGATAGAACAAATTAATGTCAATACAGGGCAGGCTGGTGATCAGGGTGCTCAGCAGCCTATGGTAAATGCACAGAGTGATGAGAGCGGGTTTGTTGTCGTAAATGATAATGTGGAGGTTATAGGTGAAACCGTCAATGTACGTGTGGAGCCGAGTACGGATTCTTCCATATATATGCTACTTGAAACTGGAAAGGTTATAAGGCGTACAGGCTATAATGAAGAATGGACCAGAGTAAATATTGATGACACAAATTTTTATGTGTTTTCTGAGTTTGTAGCTGTTACAGACAAGCCGGTAACGGATGAGAACAGAGAGAATCCGGGGGAAGATGACGAGAATACGGAGCAGGAGCAGTCAGAGGAGAAGGAATCAAAGCCAAAGACAATAGTTATAGATCCGGGCAATCAGATAAATATGATTGCAGCTACGGAACCGGTTGGACCGGGCAGTACAGAGAATAAGGTTGGTATCAATACCGGTGCAATAGGAAGTGCAAAGGGAACTGCAGAATATGCAATCAATCTGACATATGCACTTGCGCTAAAACAGGAACTGGAGCAAAGAGGATATACAGTTACCTTAACCAGAGAGACAAATGATGTGAATCTTACGAATAAGCAGAGGGCAGAGCTTGCAAATGCAACAGGAGCTACAGCATTTGTAAGAATTAAGATGAATTATAGTGCGAATTCTGCAATGACCGGTGTTATGGCCTGTACTATGACAGCAGACAGTCCGTATAATGGTAGCTTGTATAGTGAAAGTACCGAGCTTGCTACCAGAATACTTCAAGGTCTTACCTTGTGGACAGGAGCACAGAATCATGGAATATACGAGACAACAGGCATGACTGCGATAAACTGGAGTAATATTCCGGTTGCGGTTATCGAGCTTGGATATCTGAGTAATGAAGAGGAAGAGACAAAGCTTTTAGATTCTGAATATCAGAGCAAGGTTATATCCGGAATCGCTGATGGAATTGATTTGTATTATAACTAATTTTATTTTAGGAGGAACGCTTATGAACGAGTATGTGTTAATTAGTGATTCAACAGCCGATTTACCTGTTGAGGTTATCTCGAAATTTAATATAGATATTGTGCCTTTTTCCTATTCTATAGAGGATGTGGTTACAGAATATACCTTGACAGAAGGAGAGGACGCGGTTGCAGAGTTCTATAACAAGCTAAGACATGGCGCTATGCCTGTTACTTCTCAGATAAATCCGTATATATACAAGGATTTCTTTGAGAAATATATTAAGGAAGGCAAGGATATATTGTATCTTTGCTTCTCCTCCGGGTTAAGCGGTTCATATCAGACAGCCGGAGTTGCCGCAGGTATGCTGAAGGAAAAATATCCCGATGCAAGGATATCGATAATTGATTCGCGTTGTGCATCTGTAGGACAGGGAGTGCTTTTGTATCTGGCTATGCAGAAGAAGGCACAGGGTATGAGCTTTGATGAGCTTGAAGCATGGATATTGGACAATAAGGGCGATGTCAGCCACTGGTTCATGGTTGAAGACCTGTTCCATTTAAAAAGAGGCGGAAGAGTCAATACCGTAGAGGCAATGGTTGGTACCATGCTTAAGATTAAGCCTATTCTTTCTGTTGACGAGGAAGGAAAGCTTGTAGTTAAATCAAAGGCCAGAGGTGTAAATAAGGCACTTGAATATATTATAGAAAGACTTAAGGAGGAGGCAAAGGATTTGTCCGCACTTACAGCTGTTATAGGCCACGCCGATTCTATGGAGAAAGCAAAAAAGCTTAAGGAGATGGCTGTAGAAGCGGGCATGAAGGAAGAAAATATTTTGATTGCGCCTATTGGGCCTATTATAGGTACGCATGTTGGAGCAGGCATGGCAGCTATTGCATTTTTGAGATAAAAAATTACAAAATATTGTAACAAATATTAAATTCTACGCACGTGTTGACAGAATTGATGTAATCTGTTAGAATGACTTTCGTAACAAATATGTAATAATTATTAAGAAACCAAATAAAGTTGGTAACAGATTAGGTAACAATTATGAACAAGAGAGCAGAATTTAAGAAAAGGAATTTCGAGTTATATCTTAAGAAGAATGTTTTCAGCGGCAAATACGTAGTCAGAAATATACTTACTGCTACATTGGCAGTTGGTGTTGTAGCAGGTACTGTAGGCATTACAGGAGCTATCAAGGATGCTGTTAAGACAAGGCCACAGGTTAAGGCTGCGGTACAGGTTGTAGCTGAGGATAGTACACAGCAGGCTATGGCGGATATAACACTTGAGCAGATTCCGATGCTTGAGGATGCAACTATAGGACAGCTTCTTGCGGGTATGGATATGAATCAGACTGTTGATATAGCATCCAGACAGTCAGAGATAGTAGCATATGCGCCGGGAGATTTTGACGAGAAATTTGTTGTAATAGCAGATGATACAATTGTTTATTCAGAAGCATCAGAAACTTCAGCAGTAGCCGGAAGGGCTGCTATGGGAGTTGTGGGAGATATAACATCCTCAGATGGTGTCTGGGTTCGTGTTACATCAGGTGATGTACAGGGATACATAAAGGCCGAGTGTTTGCTTACAGGCACAGATGCTTATGAGTTTGCTAAGGATTATTACACTGTAGAGGGTGTAGTAAATGAAGATGGAGTATATGTAAGAAAAGGCGCTTCTAAGGATACCACGTATGTAGCAGTTGCTGACAAGGGTGATGTATATGAGGTAGCTGATGTAGATACAGTAGGAACTGACTGGGTAAAGGTTAAGCTTGATGATGAGAACGATGGATATGTATATTCAGAGCTTATCGATGTAAGTGCAGGATATCCTGTAGCTGAGGCTGGTGATGATGTAGATAATTTGCCTCAGGGCGAGGGTAGTATCACTGAGATTAAGGCTACTGAGAAGCCATCAGGCTCGATAACTGCTATACCTGCTAAGAAGCCGGAGATAACTACTGAAGCACAGAAGCCTGAGAATACTACAGAGAAGCAGGAGACTACTACAGAGACAACAACAGAGACTCAGGAGACCACTGCAGAGGATACATCAGCAAGCAGCTCTACAGAGGTCGGAACTACCTCCAGAGGAGCGTTCAGTTTATCTGAAGAGGATATAATTCTTATGGCATGTGTTGTAACCTTAGAGAGTGGCGGAGAGTCATATGAGGGACAGCTTGCGGTAGCAAATGTAATCCTTAACAGATATGAATCAGGAAGATACGGAAGTACAATAAGTGATGTTGTATATGCTCCTTACCAGTTCTCGGTTGTAGGAACTGACAGATTTAACACAATGCTTGCGAACAGCAGTCCGCAGTCAAGCTGCTTACAGGCTGTAAGAGAGGCTTGTGGCGGTACCAATAATATAGGTTCATATAAGTACTTCAGACCATTGTATAATGCGAATACAGCTTCATATGAAACATACACTATTATTGGAAATCATGTATTCTTCTAGAATATGCAATTTATAAAAATAATTTATCGAAGAAATGTTTGAAAAAACTTTTATAAAAACAATGATGTCGTGCCGGTTGGTACGGCATCATTATTTTGCTTTAAAATCTAATCTTGTCATTTTTAATCATTTAAGTTATTATAAGTGAGTTAAGATTATTACTCGATTTTTAATCGGGTTCCATATGAAAAATATACATTTAAGGAAAAGAGGACAAAAAAATGGAAAAGGTTGTTTTAGCCTATTCAGGCGGTCTTGATACTACTGCTGTTATTCCATGGTTGAAGGAGACATACGGCTACGAGGTAATATGCTGTTGTATCGACTGTGGTCAGGGTGAGGAATTGGACGGACTTGAGGAGCGTGCGAAGCTTTCCGGTGCAGCAAAGCTCTACATTGAGGATGTTGTTGATGATCTTTGCGAGAATTATATTATGCCATGTGTTCAGGCCGGTGCAGTTTATGAACACAAGTATCTTATGGGTACAGCAATGGCCAGACCTGCAATAGCTGCTAAGTTAGTTGAGATTGCACGTAAGGAAAATGCAGTTGCTATCTGTCATGGTGCAACCGGTAAGGGAAATGATCAGATTCGTTTTGAGCTTGGTATCAAGGCTTTAGCTCCGGACATCAAGGTTATCGCTCCTTGGCGTGATGACAAGTGGCAGATGGATTCCCGTGAAGCTGAGATTGAGTATTGTAAGGCACACGGAATTGACCTTCCTTTTGGAACAGACCAGTCATATAGCCGCGATAGAAATATCTGGCATATCAGCCACGAGGGACTTGAGCTGGAGAATCCTGCGCTTGCTCCAAACTATGACCATATGCTTGTTCTTGGTGTTACACCAGAGAAGGCACCGGATGAAGATGTAGAGCTTACACTTACATTTGAGAAGGGAGTTCCTACATCTCTTAATGGCGAGAAGATGTCTGTGGCGGATATTATCCGTGAGCTTAATAAGATTGGCGGTAAGCATGGTGTAGGTATCGTTGATATCGTTGAAAACCGTGTAGTTGGTATGAAGAGCCGTGGTGTGTACGAGACACCTGGTGGAACAATTCTTATGGAGGCACATCAGCAGCTTGAGGAGCTTGTCCTCGACCGTGACACAATCGCACTTAAGAAGGATCTGGGTAGCAGACTGGCAAGCATAGTTTACGAAGGAAAGTGGTTCACACCAATTCGTGAAGCTATTTCTGCATTTGTTGATGTTACACAGCAGTATGTTACAGGTGAGGTTAAGCTGCGTCTTTACAAGGGTAACATTATCAAGAATGGTACAACCTCTCCATACTCACTTTACAGCGAGTCACTTGCATCATTTACAACCGGTGATATGTATGACCACCATGATGCAGAGGGCTTCATCACATTGTGGGGACTTCCGCTCAAGGTTCGTGCTATGAGAATGAATGAGCTAAAGAAGAACAATACAAAATAGGGTATAAGATAATCTGGTACATAAATATATTTATTAAAACGAAAAAAGAAGATAAAATATATTACAACTGAAATCCTTTTGAGTAATATATTTATCTTCTTTTTTGATATTTACAAATATTTATGCCAATAGCTTCCTTATCATATCAGCATCAAATGTGACACGGGTCTTTTTCTCTGCTTCAATCTGGTATAATGCATTTGCGGCTATGTGCTCGGCTGCCTGCTCGATATCACGAATACCTGAGGTGTTCCTGAATATATCCATAATCGCATCTAAGGCCTCTTCTGTTATCACAATTTCATCACTTCTAAGACCGATACGACTTAATACCTTTGGCATCGCAAATTTTGTAAAGATAACACGCTTCTCATCTAATGTATAATCCGGCAATTCAATTACCGCAAATCTCGACATAAGAGGTGCGCTGATAGCACTGCGGTCGTTTGCCGTTGCGATTGGATATACACCTGTGGTAGGAATGTTGCATTCCACATAGTTATCTGTGAATCCGAGATTGTCCAAAAGTGTAAGCAATACATCAGCCGGGTTTCCGTTTCCCTTTCCGGAAGAAGCTTTATCAAGCTCATTAATAATAAAGAGCAGATTTGAGCTCTCGGCATTTGCAAAGGCTTCCATAATAAGTCCCGGTTTTGCATTTGCGTAGATTCTTGAGCTTCCTGTAAGCTGCTCAGGATCATTTATGGAGCTCATCTCAAGAGTTGTCCATGACATTTTTAATATCTTTGCTATCGCATAAGCAATCTGTGACTTACCTGTACCGGCTGGTCCAATCAGTAAAATGCCATAAGCAGGTAATGTATGCGTTCTGTTAATCTGGATAATTGTCTCGATAATTCTCTGCTTAACATTGTCAAGGCCATATAATTCCTCGTCCAAGATGCGTCTTGCTTCTACAGGATCTATTGGTTGGAATTCGGTATTCTTCCACTGGATATTAAGCATAATGGAAAGTGCACGCTGCGCATGTCGCCTCTCCTCAGGTGTGACCTCCGTAGACTTTGCTACTGCAAGATTCCTTTTTGCCCACAGACGAATATTATCCGGCAGGGTACTGCCTGCACACATCAGATAATCTGTTATGCTTTGAATACTTGTGAGCTTCATGTCATCTGCATCTTCCATATCGTCCATATCAACAATTGTATCCGAAGGCGCATCGCTCTGGAATAAACGGCCTATCATAAATTGCAGGAAACCATTTTCTCCGGAAAGCTTGGTGCCACGGACGGCGACACCCATTTCCTGAAGCTTATATACGGCATAGCCGTTGTCTGTGTTTGCTCCCGAAAGGCGAACCATAATGTGATTCTCACCCAGCCATTTTATCAAATTTTCGAATCTTGCATCCACCTCTAAGATATCGTGTGAGGTTTTAACATCATCTTTTTCGTACAAGAATGCTGTTCCCTTTGTAGGAGCAGTAAACATTCCGGAAGAATGATGCAATAGTGTCTTTTCGGAATCCGCAAGTAACATAATTGGATGCTTTTCATCTGCTACACGCTCGTTTGAATAAACTAATTTGTATGTTTTCTCGGCCTTTACAGCCTCTTTTTTCTCTTGGTTAAAGTCAAATACCGGCATAATATCTCCCTTTTCTATAATTATAAACTGATTTTACCATAAGTATATTTATAATTCAATTTAAGCTTGTAATATAAAAGCATATTGAATTAAAAATGCGTAGTTATCGGCTTCAAACTGATATTAATGCTGTATATGTGTGGATAATGGATAATAG
>CAMALN010000082.1 GCA_945836565.1 uncultured Lachnospiraceae bacterium | reverse complement strand
CATCCCTAAACCATTTACATTTATTTTAATATTCCATAGAAGCAAATCCCTGCTCAAATGCTTCCTTGAACATAGCATAGCCCTTCTCATTCGGATGCATACCATCCGCACTGTAAACCGAGCTTATGTTATCTACTGAGTCGAAGCAATTCGTCAAATCAATCTTCTTCATATGATATTCGTCTATTATCTTGTACATAACAGCCTTGTAGTCCTTATACTCCTGCTCCATAGGTGCTACATCCGGGAATTTGTCCTTAAGCATACTAAGCTTCTCATCCTTCTGAAGATGCCTGAAAAACTGCTTCATATCGATAGGAGGTGTTACAACATACATACAGGGAACACCCTTTTCTTTCCAGAATTCCGCTATGGTACGAAGATTTTCCTCAAACTGCTCTATGGATACTCTATTGATAAGCTCCTCACCATCCGTGCTTGCAAATCTCGCCCAATCGTGGTCGCAATCATTGCCGCCACCCTCTAACAACACAAGATCCGGCAATTCCTTATTTGCCATAATGTTCTTCATATATGGCAGAATCTGTGAGGTTGTAAATGTCGGCATGGCAAAATTTGAAAGCTCAAAATGATATTTCTCTTCCATATCTGAAAATCCGATTGCATCCGAGCTATGATACATACCCGACTCATCCGGCATAACAGCCTTCATCAGCGAGTCACCAAAGAGATATACCTTCTTCTTCGGTGTCATCATATTCCAGTAATTATTCACCAGAAGCTCAAATGCTCTCTGTGGCAATATAGGCTCTGACACAGCCTGTATATCCTCCTTGGATATCTGCTCACCTTTTCCAAGAAGCTCACCTATCCTCCTGTATCTTTCCAAATACACATTTATCTGAGGCTTAAGCTGTTCTATGGCAAGCATCTCACTCTGTGGGCAGTATAAAGGATAGTATCTGCCGCCTCCGAATATAAAATTCATCTCCTTAGTCAATGAATCATATATCTCTTCAGTCCTTCCGTAGCCGCAAGAGGATATAACGACAAACCTCTTGTCCTCTGTGTCAAATCGAAACTCATGGAATGCATCATTTCCTATGTTTCTTACTGCGCCTCTATAGGTCTCCATCAAAGGCATTAGCCTGTCCACGAATACCTTCATAGCTCCCGGCATACCAAAGAAATAAAGCGGAAAGCTAAGTATCACTATATCGGCTTTCCTGAAGCTTTCATGTACAGCCTGCATACAATCGTTTATAACACACTTTCCCGGTGTTTTACCCCAGCAGCTCATGCAGCCGACACAATGCTTTATATCCATATCACATACATTAAGCTGCTCTATATTCACTGACTCATCAGCTTTTCTTATACCTTCGAGAACAGCATTTGTTAGCTGCATGGTATTGCTGTTATTGCCCTTTGGACTGCCATTTATTACTAAGACTCTTTGCATTTTTCTACATACTCCACAATATCTGAAACCGTATCAAGCTTGGCTCCTGATTCAAACTTAATTCCAAACTTATCCTCTACTGTAATCGCAAGCAACATCATATTCAGTGAATCTACACCAAGATCAGATGTAAGCACACTCTCAGGCTTAATCTTATCCGGATTAGTCTGCGGCATCACACTCTTAAATATCTCAACCAGCTCATCAAATATCATAACCCTACCTCTTTTCTACTAAATTATCCTACTGATTTCTCAAAATCTTCATTGCGCCTGAACGCTTGAAGTCCTCTTTTCTGATTGTAAACTTCAATACTCTCTTAAACGGAGGAAGTGTTTCATTTACTCTGTCTATCATCTCCTGAAGCTTTGCCGGAAGCTCATCCTCACTTATATCAAATCCCGCAAGATCAGGGATAATTTCGATACCGATTACTGTATTTCCATTTACCTCCATCTCCTTTACGAGACAATCCTTAACAAGCTGCTCTCTATAGAAAAGCTCCTCTATCTCCTCCGGTGATACGTTTTCACCATTAGATAAGATAATCAGGTTCTTGATACGTCCTGTAATATATATGAAGCCATCCTCATCAAACTCTACGAGGTCACCGGTCTTAAACCAGCCGTCCTCGAATACCTCTGCCGTCTTCTCAGGGTCATTGTAGTATTCAAGCATTACATTATCGCCCTTAATCCAGAGCTCGCCGTCTACCACCTTAACCTGCTGCTCCGGGTAGATAGCTCCCATAGAATTCGGCTTCTTGTCTGTATCGCAGTTTCCCGCAGTCAGGTTAGCACACTCAGTGAGACCATATCCGGCACAGAGATTGATGCCATAGCTTCTCGCCCTTTCCATAAGCTTTGGCGGAACAGGCGCCGCACCGCACATAATGGATTCAAGGTCTCCAAGGAACGCCTGTCCCTTCATAGCTGCGATGTTCAATATGATTTCAACAAGCCCCGGTACCAGTATGAGTGTAGTTGGTCTTACTACCGGAATATCCCCTATGGCAGCTCTCATATCCAAACAGGTATATACGATAGAGCCTGTGTACAGGCATGATACATATCCTCTTACCGCACCAAATATATGCGAAAGCGGAAGCATCGCTATATATCTTCTATGTAATGTGTTGCCCGGCTGGAATACACCGTTAAATGAACCTCTCATAATTGCGCCATGAGTAAGCACTGCACCCTTTGGTGCACCCGTGGTTCCGCCTGTGAAGAATATCGCTGCCCTGCTATCCTTAGTCACCTCAGCATATACTCCCTCTGTATCAGCTATAGCCTTGCTGCTCCAGATTTTGCACTCAAGCTTTTCTGTAAGTGGTCTAAACTCATCTGCTACAAACATTCCCTCAAGATTAAACTTCTTTGATATGCCGAACAATGCCGTGTCATTCAATGCATTCGGAAGCATAATTACTGTATAGCCTGCTGCCGGTATCGCCAGGAAAAGCTCCATCGCATCCAAATCATTTCTTGCCATAACCGCTACATTTGAGCCCTTTGGAATATTCTGTGCGTCAAGAAATGCGATTCTTCTCCTGACTCTTTTTGCAAGCTCACTGTAAGTGTAGGTCGTAGCCTTGTCACTTATCGCCTCATATTCTGCATATCTTTCCTCTATCATGTCTAAGAATTCAGGAAATGTCGGTATATACTCCAGAGTCTTCATCTCCTCCGGGTCTACCATATTGTAAAAATAATTGTCTACCATGCCATACTCTCCTTTTGTATTTTTAATATTTCATCCTTAACCTTTGCACTTTCCTGTCTCAGGTAGTCTGCCCTAAGCCCCTTGCCATCCTCCGAGAGACTCACAGGATTGCCTACGTACAGCCTGATTCGTCTGCCTATGCATCTGTGATATTCTCCGTCATTATACACTGGGACTATCTTCGCATTTGTCATCACGGACAGCATCGCAAAGCCGGGCTTGAATTCATCTATATTATCTCCTGAGGTATGTCCCTCCGGGAATATAATCATATTGTTTCCATTGCTTATCTCTTCTCTGGCTGCCGATATCCAGTTCAAATCCATATTGAAGCGATTAACCGGGATAATTCTGCTTCCCTCCAATATCCAGCTCAAATATTTTTTATCAGCCCAATCCTTAGCCATTAGAAGCCCGCTGTTTCTAAACAATGTATAAAGAAGTGGTCCGTCATTGTACGTAACATGGTTCGATGCAATAATCGAGCCACCGTCCTTTATGGCGCTTTTTGCTTCGTCTGACTCATATGTGACAATAGGTCTGTAAACCAACAGATAATATATGTAAGCAAAGCCTCTTCCTATTTTGGCTATAAGGTTCTTCATAAGCATTCCTCCCCAAATATTATGTAAACAGCAGTTTTTTCTATTACATTTTGCATTATATGAATTGAAACTCAACTTAATCTCAACACAACCTCAACTTTTGTTGAGGTTTGGATTTTTTTGTCTAAAATGATTGTGTTTTACAGGTAATTTGATTACACTAGACGCATAATAAATCATAGGAGCGTTAAAATGTTTAAACTCATAATTGCAGAGGATGATTTCGAGCTTCGACAATTATTCTCTCACGTATTAATAAAAAACGGTTTCTCCGTAACCTGCGCCGAAAACGGTCAACAGGCTCTCGAGCTAATCAATAGTGATTATTATGACCTTCTTATATCTGATGTAATGATGCCTGTTATGGACGGCTTCACTCTGGTAAAAAAGCTTCGTGAGGATAACAAAAGCATCCCTGTGCTTATGATTACGGCCAAGGATACCTTTGATGATATGCGAGAAGGTTTTACATCGGGTACAGACGATTACATGGTTAAACCAATAAATGTAAATGAAATGGTTCTTAGAATCAACGCACTTTTGCGCCGGGTTAAAACCCAGACAGAAAGGCAGCTCACCATAGGCGGAAGCGTATTAGACTACGATTCCTTCAGTATAACCTATGACAACAAATCCATAATTATTCCGCAGAAGGAATTTATGGTGCTTTTTAAAATGGCATCATATCCCGGCAAGATATTCACAAAGCAACAGCTTTTAGATGATGTGTGGGGGTATTCAACAGAGAGTGATTCCCATACCGTCGAGGTACATATAGGAAGACTGCGTGACCGTCTTAAGGATAATAAGGATTTATCGATAGTAACTATGCGCGGTGTAGGATATAAGGTGATATATAATGAATAAAAAAAATAAGCAAAAGTATATACGTCTTCAGGTATATTTTGTATTGATAGTCCTGGCCGAGGTCCTCGCCACTATATCTATCTCATTTATTGTACAATTCGGCTTCAAAAAGCTGTTCGGCTACGATTCAAGTATACCTCAATCCATATCTATATTTGGCTTGTGTCTTCTCATAGGATACGGTTTTTTCAAATTTGTAGACCATTTTATATTTGAGGATATACGTAAGCTTAGCAGCTGTATGCAGGATGTCATGACCGGTGACTTTTCCGTAAACGCCTCAACCAAGGGTAAGATAAAGGAAATTAACGAGCTCTGTGAAAGCTTCAATCAGATGGTAGATGAACTAAAGAGTATGGATACGTTGCAGTCAGATTTTGTCTCAAACGTTTCTCATGAATTCAAAACGCCAATCAACGCCATCGAGGGCTACGCAACACTACTTCAGGATGAAGCATTAAACGAAGACCAAACCTTATACGTAGATAAAATACTGCTTAATACCAAAAGACTCTCCGACCTTGTAGGCAATGTTCTTCTATTATCAAAGGTTGAGAATTCTTCTATCGATTCCAAGAAAAGTGAATACCGTCTGGATGAGCAGATACGTCAGTCAATTTTATATCTGGAGGATAAGTGGACAAAGAAGAACATCGAATTTGATGTGGAATTAGATAATATTACGTATTACGGATGCAGAAATCTTCTCACACATGTGTGGAACAATCTCTTAGACAACGCAGTTAAATTTTCACCCGAAAATGAAATCATATCGTTAAATCTTACAAAGCTGGACGATACAGCCGTATTCAGTATAGGTGACAGAGGTCCCGGAATCCCAAAGGATGAAAAGCTTCACGTATTCCATAAATTCTATCAGTCAGACAGCTCTCACAAGAGTGAGGGATATGGCCTGGGACTTCCTCTTACTAAGCAAATTGTAGAGCTGCACAATGGAACAATTGAGCTGGATTCTAATTACACTGAGGGCTGCAAGTTTATTGTAAAGCTGCCAATGTGTGATACCCATGAATAAAATTGAAGTATTATCTAAAAAATACAATGTCATTAAGATAATTACTTGATAAAGCAAAACAACCCCCATCCAATTTCATTTTTGAAAAAGGTGGGGTGTTTTTGAAGTAATGGCAAAATAAAAGAGGCTGTTTTTTACAGCCCCTTTTCTGTATAAGTTATATACTAAGCCTTACCTACTGAACCGAAGAGCTCCATCTTCTCCTTAACAGTAGCCTTGATAGCCTCTGCACCCGGAGCAAGAAGTTTACGTGGGTCAAAGCCCTTGCCCTCGAGATCCTTACCAGCCTCGATATACTTTCTTGTAGCTTCCTGGAATGAAAGCTGGCACTCTGTGTTAACATTGATCTTAGAAACGCCGAGTGAGATGGCCTTCTTAATCATATCCTCTGGGATACCTGTACCACCATGAAGAACGAGTGGCATCATACCTGTCTTCTCCTGAACTGCTGCAAGAGTCTCAAAACTAAGACCTGCCCAGTTCTCAGGGTACTTACCATGAATGTTACCGATACCTGCTGCAAGCATATCTACACCAAGATCAGCGATTGCCTTACACTCATCCGGATCAGCACACTCACCTGCACCGATTACTCCATCTTCCTCTCCACCGATTGAGCCTACCTCAGCCTCGATAGAAAGACCAAGCTGATGAGCAACTGCAACTAATTCCTTAGTCTTAGCGATGTTCTCATCAATAGCAAAATGTGAACCATCAAACATGATTGATGTGAAGCCTGCCTTAATACACTTGTAGCATCCTTCATATGAACCATGATCAAGGTGAAGTGCTACAGGAACAGTGATTCCAAGCTCCTCATCCATAGCCTTAACCATAGCAGCAACTGTCTTAAATCCGGTCATATACTTACCTGCACCCTCAGATACACCAAGGATTACCGGTGAATTTAACTCCTGTGCTGTAAGAAGAATTGACTTTGTCCACTCAAGGTTGTTGATGTTGAACTGGCCAACTGCGTACTTACCCTCTTTAGCCTTCTTCAACATCTCTGCAGCTGAAACTAACATTTGTTTTCCTCCGTTATATTAATATTTATTTCGATACGGTAAAACAGCTTGCGTATATCAAGCCATTTCTCGTTATCACCGCACGTTTGGATTCATTATACTATATGATATGCAAAAAATAAAGCGATAATTTACAGTACGCCCGCATGATTTACAGTACGCCCACATGTACACCCACACGTACGCCCGCATGGGATGTAATATATTTTCTTCCAGAGCCTTTAAAGATGTCTCTTTCAGAAAAATATT
>CAMALN010000081.1 GCA_945836565.1 uncultured Lachnospiraceae bacterium | reverse complement strand
TTGCCATAGTATGATGAAGATTCCACCCCGAAACTGATTCGGGGTGTTTTTATGTTTGAAGAAAAATATATGCTAAGGGCGATTGAGCTTGCAAAAAAAGGAGTGGGAGCTGTAAATCCTAATCCGCTTGTGGGGGCCGTAATCGTAAAGGACGGAAGGATAATAGGTGAAGGCTATCATGCAAGGTATGGTGAGCTTCATGCTGAAAGAGCTGCCTTCGCCCATCTTACTGAGGATGCAAGGGGAGCGGAGATGTATGTTACTCTTGAGCCCTGCTGTCATTTCGGCAAGCAGCCGCCTTGTACCCACGCAATAGTTGAGCATGGCATAGCAAAGGTATATGTAGGCTCGGATGATCCAAATGAAAAGGTGGCGGGCAAGGGTATACAGTATCTTAGAGAAAACGGCATAGAGGTTGAAACACAGGTTATGAAGGAGGAATGTGACGCATTGAATCCTATATTCTTTCATTATATAACCACGAAGACGCCGTATGTTATGCTGAAATATGCCATGACACTGGATGGGAAGATAGCAACCTGTACCGGCGAAAGTAAATGGATATCGAATGAAAAGTCGAGGGAAAGAGTTCAATACAGCAGACATAAATATGCAGGTATCATGGTCGGCATAGGTACTGTGTTGGCAGATGATCCGATGCTTAATGCACGTATAGAAGGCGGTATAAATCCTGTAAGGATAGTTTGTGACAGCAACTGCAGGATACCGGTTGAATCAAGGCTTGCGAAGACGGCAAAGGATATAAGAACGATAGTTGCTGTATCGAAGAGTGCTATGGACACAGCAGAAGTATCCGAGAAGGCAGATGATTTGAAGGCATTGGGAGTAGAAATTCTTGAGATTCCTGAAAGAGACGGGCACATAGATATAGCACAGCTTATGACTGAGCTAGGCAGCCTAGGTATAGACAGTGTATTGGTAGAAGGCGGTGCAACACTTAATGACAGTGTACTAAGAGCCGGAGTTGTTCAGGAGCTTAACATTTACATGGCACCGAAGATATTCGGCGGTGCCGATGCGAAGGTGGCTGTAGGCGGAACCGGTGTTGCAAGGGTTGCTGATGCACATCAGTTTGAACTTATTAGTTGTGAGAATATAGAAGGAGACTTGCTTCTCACATATAAGCGTAAGGGGTGATAATTTGTTTACCGGAATTATAGAAGAAGTAGGCGAGATAATTAATATAACGCATGGTGCCAAATCGGCTAAGCTCACTATAAAAGGCAAGGTTGTTACGGGGGGCTCGGCAATAGGCGACAGTATAGCTGTAAACGGTGTGTGCCTTACCGCAACCACAATATCAGGCGATATATTTACCGCTGATGTAATGGCTGAGACGATGAGAAGAACTGCACTCGGAAGACTTAAGGCGGGAAGTAAGGTTAACTTAGAGCGTGCTATGGCAGCAGACGGAAGATTTGGCGGACATATAGTCTCAGGTCATATCGACGGAGTTGGAAGGATACAGTCTATGGTGAGAGAGGATAATGCCGTATGGGTAGCCATAGAGGCACCGGAATCAATCCTTCGCCTTGTTATAGAAAAGGGTTCGATAGCGATAGATGGTATAAGCCTCACTGTCGCTTATGTGGATAGCAGCAGCTTCAAGGTGTCGATTATACCGCACACAGCAAGCGAGACAACCTTGCTTGGCAAGAATGTCGGTGATGAGGTTAATCTTGAAAATGATGTGATAGGCAAGTATGTAGAGAAGCTTATGAATTATAAGTCGGATGTGACAGAGAAGAAATCAGGTATAGATATGAATTTTCTTGCTCAGCATGGATTTATGAGCTAGTGAGATGCAAGATAAATATATAGTATAAAATGACATTATAAAAGACAACATAGAAAGGACGATAGAGATGGAGTTTAATTCAATCGAAGAAATCACACAGGATTTGCGTGATGGAAAAATAGTCGTCATCCTGGATGATGAGAACAGAGAAAATGAGGGCGATGTAATCTGTGCTGCTGAGTTTGCAACTACAGAGAATGTTAACTTTATGGCTAAGTATGCCAGAGGACTCATATGTATGCCTATGGCACCGGAGTATACGGATAAGCTTAATCTTCCGCAGATGTGCATAACGAATACTGATAATCACTGTACGGCCTTTTCTGTATCAGTTGACCATGTATCGACAACTACAGGAATTTCAGCGTATGAGCGTGGTATAACTGCCAGAGAATTCGTATCCGATACCGCAAAGCCTGAGGATTTTAGAAGACCAGGACACATGTTTCCGCTTGAGGCAAAGGCAGGCGGAGTTATAGAGCGTCAGGGGCACACTGAGGCGACGGTTGATCTTATGAAGCTTGCCGGACTAAAGCCGGTAGGACTTTGCTGTGAGATTATGAAGGATGACGGCAATATGGCGAGACTTGATGACCTCGTAGCATTTGCGAAGGAGCATGGCCTGAAGATATCTACAGTAGAGAAGCTTATTCAATACAGAAAAGAGCATGAGGTTTTTGTAGAGTGTGTTGCTAAGGCAAAGATGCCAACCAGATATGGTGAGTTCACTATATATGGTTATATCAACAAATTAAATGGTGAGCATCATGTAGCGCTGGTAAAGGGTGATATCACAGACGGTGAGCCGGTGCTTTGCAGAGTTCATTCGGAGTGCCTTACAGGTGATGCGCTTGGCTCAGCCAGATGCGACTGCGGACAGCAGTATGATGCGGCTATGAAGATGATAGCAAAGGAAGGACGAGGAGTGCTTCTATATATGAGACAGGAGGGACGTGGTATCGGTCTTATCAATAAGATACGTGCTTACGAGCTTCAGGATAAGGGCAGGGATACTGTCGAGGCAAATCTCGAGCTTGGCTTCCCTGAGGATGCGAGAGATTATACTATCGGAACACAGATTTTAGTTGACCTTGGTATCAAGAAGCTTCGACTTCTTACAAATAATCCGCTTAAGGTATATGGTCTGGCGGGCTATGGACTTGAGATAGTAGAGAGAGTTCCTATCCAGATGGAGCCGGGCAAATACGATATCTTCTATCTAAAGACTAAGAAGGAGAAGATGGGCCATATTCTTGATAATCTGGGTGAGTAAAACAAGAAATACGACGTAAAATGAAATATTTATACTGAAAACATTTAATTGACATAAATGAATTTAACAAAAAAGATAATACAAAAATGACAATATAAAAAGGTAATTTTAAAAGACATTATTAGGAGGAAATCAAAATGAAGACATTAGAAGGAAAGATGGTAGCAAATGGCGCAAGGATTGGTATAGTAGCAGCTAGATTTAACGAGTTTATCGTATCTAAGCTTATCGGTGGTGCTATGGACGGCTTGGTAAGACATGATGTAAAAGAGGATGATGTCACACTTGCATGGGTTCCGGGTGCATTTGAGATACCTGTTGTAGCGAAGAAGATGGCTGAGTCAGGCAAATATGATGCTGTAATATGTCTTGGCGCTGTAATAAGAGGAGCTACAAGTCACTATGATTACGTATGCGCTGAGGTTTCAAAGGGTGTTGCTGCTGTATCTATGCAGACGGGAGTACCGGTGATGTTTGGCATACTTACAACTGATACTATCGAGCAGGCTATCGAGCGTGCCGGTACAAAGGCAGGAAATAAGGGATATGATTGTGCATTGGGCGCTATCGAGATGATTAACCTTATGAATCAGATTTAATTGGAGCAAAACATAATGAATGCAAAAGACAGGAAGATATTGTTCTTTGATATAGACGGAACGATTTTAACAGATGACGGAAAAAGGATAATTCCTGACAGTACCCGTGAAGCTATACGCCTTGCCAGGGAAAATGGTCATATGACATTTATAAATACCGGTCGTGTATATGTAAATATCGAGCAGATGATAAGAGATATAGGCTTTGACGGTTATGTATGCGGCTGCGGAACTTATATAAGATGTGGCGAAAAAGTGCTTCTGCACAACAAGCTTGATAACGATTACTGCCGAGAGATAGCTATGCGCTGCCGGGGATACAGAATGATGGCTATATTCGAGCATACTGAGCACACCGGCTATGATAAAACTATGCCTGAGAACGAGGATAACGAGATACTTAATTATTTCAAATCCATGGGTAGACCTCTTATTGATGATATAGAGGCTGATAATTTTGTGTTTGACAAGTTTGCGGCATGGTATGATGATAAGAGTAGGCTTGAAGAATTCAAAGCCTATATCACAAAGGATTTTAACTATATCCAAAGGGAAGGAAGCTTTTGTGAGATTATACCCAAAGGCTTTTCCAAGGCAACGGGTATGGATTATTTATTGAAGTATTTTGACATTCCTAAGGAAAATGTATATGCCTTTGGAGACAGTAACAATGATTTGGAGATGCTTGAGTTTGCACCAAATAGTGTAGCTATGGGTATATGTACACCCGAAGTAGAGGCAGTTGCAAGCTATAAGACAGATACAGTGTTAAATGATGGTATATATAAGGCTATGAAGCATTTTAATATAATATAGCGGGGTATAATAATTGAGTACCAATAAGCGTAAACAATTAAATATACTTGTAATCATTATAGTAGGGGCATCGGCTTTTGCGATGCTCCTGCTTGGCGTCCTTTTTAAGCCACAGAGCCGGAAAGGTCTTGATATGGGAGAAGTAGAAGCTATTAACGAGGGCTGGGTGCTTAGAAATTATCGTGGAAACGACGATAAGCTGGTTGAGCTTCCGGTAAAGCTAAAGGCGGAGCCGGATGAGGTGCTGCTTTTTATGCACAGGCTTCCTGATGGGGTTTATGAGGATAAGGTGTTGATGTTTGACACCAAATTCCAAAATGTACGTGTATTTATCGGTGAGCTTAAGGTGTATGAAAACGGTGTTTTGAATAACCAGAAGCTTATGAGAAATTCTGTGCCAGCTACAAATATCGTAGACCTTTCGTATGCTCAGCCGGGAGATATTGTGTCGATATACATAAGCTCCGGATACAAAAGCTATAGTGGAGCTATGTCGAATGTATATATCGGAAGCAGGGGAGCGGTGGTATCCTCTATCTTGAAGAAGCATGCAATAAGCTTTGTGATGTCCCTTATTCTCGTGGTGCTGGCAATAATATTTGCCATAGTTCTTATATGTCTTGGCAATAAATATGTCGATAGAGGCAAGACGGGATATGCGCTTGGATTTATAGGCATAGCTGCACTTTGGCTTCTGCTTGAAAATCCTATCATGCAGCTTATAACGAATAATAGCTTTGGCATATATGTATCGGCAGTTATATTGCTGCTGCTTATGCCGATTATATATATGATGTATCAGTTCTCTCTTACAAATCAAAAAAGATATGCAAGGATATATGAGATAGGTATATATGCATTTGGAATTAATCTTCTTGCAGCAGTTATTTTTCAGCTTCTTAGCGTATGTGATTTTGCAACATATACCGTTGCTGCAAAGGGACTTATGATATGCGGACTCATGGCAGTAACGGGGATGCTTTATCTCTCAGATGAGCTTCAGACGGATAAAAAGCTTAGAATAAACTTGTATTCAAACATATTACTTTTGGCGGCAGTTTTACTTGAATTAATATTATCAAGGTTTGGATTTTATGCGGCGGTTGACGGGTTGGCATTTGGCCTTGGCTTGTACATATATTTAATTATACTGGTAATTGTGGCTGAAAAGGGTATAATATATGAGATTGATAAAAACATTGCGAAGACAGCAGAGGATATGGAAAAGGAAAAGGTTAAGGCTGTCAAGAATATAAATACCGGTCTGATATACAGAGCTCTGGCGTTGGCGGCAGGAAAGCTTAAGGCGAATAATATGTCTGAGGGGAAGCTTATCTATGATACATCCATTTATATGAAATGTAATATTCGGGCAACAACTGACCATGCAATAGTTGATTTTGAGGAGGAGCTTGAATATATAAGGGCTTATCTGGGTATTCAGTCAAAGAGATATCCTAAGCTTGACATAACCATAGAGGACAAGGTTACGGAATTCAAGGTACCTTATAATACCATAGAACCACTTGTTGAAAATGCCATAGAAAACGGTCTGCTCAGAGTAGGAGAGGAAGGAAGATTTGTATTAAGAAGCTATGAGAGATTAGACTGCTTTGCCATACAGATAGTAGATAACGGACAGGGTATAAGCCCGGATAAATTATTTGTATCAGGGGTGTCAGCCTACAGGGAGCTTAAGGAAATACTTAAGGATATGTGTGGAGCAGGTATAGAGCTAAAATGTAAACGTGATAAGGGATCCATTATAACTGTGAAGATACCAAAGGATGGGTTTGTTATAAAGGATGAATAAGGAGAAAAGATGTTTAATAGTGAAGAAAATAAAAATGCTGAGAAGCTTTCAGTATCAGAGCAGATAGTGTATGCAGTTGCAAAGCCGTCAAAGTACGGGGAGCTTCTTGCACAGCCTAAAGGAAGCTTCATAAAATTTGTTATATTGATGATGCTTATATTAAGTATTGTAACCTTTGCTATACCGACGGCGGCACTTATTGCGAGCTTTGGAGGGTTTGAAAAGCTCATAACGGAGCATATGCCGAGGATGTCTTCAAAGGATGGAAATCTGCATATTGATGAGCCGTTTGACCTGAATCTGAATGAATATAAGATTGTAATAGATACCTCGGAGCCCACTGTTAGTGATGCAAAGCTTGATAAGCAGGGGATGTATATTGCAGTCGGAAGTGAGACTATAAGAATAGCAGTATCCTTAGGAGACAGCGTTATGGATTATAGAACAGCTAGCTTTAAGGGAATGCTGGCGGATGATTTTAGCAATGAGAAGCTTACCTCTATAGTACCGCCGATATATATAGCACTTGTGTTTACATTTATATCAATGGCTGTGGTGTTTTTTGTGAAGTATGCATTTTACTCGATGCTTTTATATCTTGTTTTTTCACCTATAATCAAGATGAATGAGTTGGATTATAGGTTTGGAGACTTCTTTAGGCTTGCATTTTATGCACAGACACTGGAATATGTTTTAGTTATTTTAAAGGATGCCTTA
>CAMALN010000080.1 GCA_945836565.1 uncultured Lachnospiraceae bacterium | reverse complement strand
CAGGCTCGGCGACGTACAAAACACGTAGTAAGGAGAAACATTTGAGGATAATAGGATTAGATTACGGTACGAAAACAGTTGGAGTTGCACTTTCGGACGAAAGCGGTCTTATAGCACAGCCCATGGAGACTATAACAAGGAAGCATGCTACCAAGCTTAGACAGACCTACGCACGTATAGAGGAAATAATATCGGAGTATGGTGTAGAGAGGATTGTGCTCGGGCTTCCTAAGAATATGAACAATACAGAGGGCGAAAGGGCAGAGGATACCAGAAGCTTCAAGGAGGATTTGGAGAGACGGACAGGCCTTGAGGTAGTGTTTGAGGATGAGAGACTTACGACAGTGGAAGCAGAGCGTATACTTAGTGCAAGTGGTGTAAGAGCCGGTGAACAGAAGACATACGTGGACAAGATGGCGGCAGCCATTATATTGCAGACATATCTTGACAGAGAACAGATGAAGCAAGGGGACAGATAGTTATGGGAGAAATCAAAGACAAAGATAATGAAAAGGCCGTGTATGGCAGCGTAGAATTCGAGACTGAGGACGGAGAAATCGTCACATTCTATATTCTGGAGCAGACCAGACTTGGCGGAATTGATTATATACTTGTAACAGATGACATAGAAGGAACAGAGGATACGGAAGGAGGTTTTCTTGTTCTCAGGGAGAATGGAGTATCCGGAGATGAAGAAGATATCGTTTCGTATGAGATTGTAGAAGATGAAAAGGAATTAAAAGCAGTGGTCGGAGTATTTAATGAACTGCTTGAGGATTTGGATTTGGAGGTATAGTTTTGAAAAAAAGTGAAAATAAGCCGGTGAAAATTATTCCATTGGGCGGACTGGAACAGATAGGAATGAACATCACCGCAATAGAGTATGAGGACAGTATCATAGTTATAGACTGTGGACTTTCTTTTCCTGAGGATGAGATGCTTGGTATAGACCTTGTCATACCTGATGTAACTTATCTTAAGGAGAATGCTGATAAGGTTAAAGGCATGGTTGTAACTCATGGTCATGAGGACCATATAGGCGCAATTCCGTATATAGAGAAGGAATTGGATATACCTATATATACCACAAGACTTACCATGGCACTTATAGAGCATAAGCTTGAGGAGCATAATATTTTAAATGATGTGCGACGCAAGGTTGTAAAGCACGGACAGATTATTAATCTTGGCTGCTTCAGGATAGAGTTCATAAGGACGAATCATTCGATAGTAGATGCGGCTGCTCTTGCCATATACACACCTGCGGGTATTCTGGTGCATACAGGAGACTTTAAGGTTGATTTTACCCCTGTGTTTGGCGAGGCAATTGACCTTCCTAGATTCGGAGAGCTTGGCAAGAAGGGTGTGCTTGCACTTATGGCAGACTCTACAAATGTAGAGAGACCGGGATATACCCAGTCGGAGAAGACGGTTGGCAAGACCTTTGATAACCTTTTTGCTGATAACAAGGAGCACAGAATAATTATAGCTACCTTTGCGTCGAATGTAGACCGAGTACAGCAGATAATAAATTCTGCCTATAAATACGGACGAAAGGTAATAGTAGAAGGAAGAAGTATGGTGAATGTAATCAATACTGCTTCCGAGCTTGGATATATAAATATACCTGACAATACTCTTATTGAGATAGAGCGCATCAATGATTACCCTGATGAGCAGATAGTGCTTATCACTACCGGAAGTCAGGGAGAAAATATGGCGGCATTATCGCGTATAGCAGCTTCGCTTCATAACAGGGTCTCTATAAAGCCGGGGGATGTGGTTATATTCTCGTCTAATCCTATACCGGGAAATGAAAAGGCAGTATTCAAGGTAATAAATGAGCTTGAAATGAAGGGCGCTCACGTAATATTCCAGGATACTCATGTATCGGGACATGCCTGCCAGGAGGAGCTAAAGCTTATGTATGCACTTACTAAGCCAAAGTATGCAATCCCTGTGCATGGTGAGTACAGACATCTTAAGAGACATGCTGAGCTTGCTATAGAGATGGGCGTGCCGAAGGAGAATGTCAAGATATTATCGACAGGAGATGTACTTGAAATCGCTGATGACATATTCAGGACAGCGGGCAGAGTTCCGGCACAGGGTATACTTGTAGACGGACTTGGTGTTGGCGATGTCGGAAATATAGTCCTTCGTGACAGACAGCAGTTATCACAGAACGGTCTTATAATAGTGGTTGTAACCCTAGGACATGAAGGAGGCTATCTGGTAGCAGGACCGGACATAGTGTCACGTGGTTTCGTATATGTAAGAGAATCTGAAAATCTTATAGATGACTGCAGAGATGTGGTTATGGATGTGCTTGAGGATTGCTTTGCAAGAAATATAACGGACTGGAACAGGATAAAGAACTCAATCAGAGACGAATTGGGTGATTTTCTATGGAAGAAGATGAAGAGAAGTCCTATGATACTTCCTATCATCACAGAGGTATAAGTAGACAGCATCATATAATTGTGATAGAATGCATAGGAATTATGAGCAAGATATCCATATGTGCTATATATGCAGGAAGAAGGGTACGAAGTGAAAGATATAATAATTGAAAGCAAACAATTAAATGAACATATCAGACAGTCTGAGGCATATAGACAGTATCTTCGTACCAAACAGGAATTATACGAGGAGCCGGAGCTTTGCAGACAGTTGCAGGAATTTCGTAGGAGAAATTATGAGCTGCAGAATAAGACCGGTATCAATCCTTATGATGAGGTGAAGGCTTTGGTTACCGAGTATGATGTATTGCTTCACAATTCCAAGGTGAGTGATTTCCTGCAGGCAGAGCAGATGGTTTGCAAGATGATGCAAAAGGTGTTTACCTCTATAACAGAAGGATTGGAGTTTGATTATCTAAATGAGTAAGAAGAGAAGAAAGAAGAGAACTGAAGATATAGTGAACAAGGGTCTGAAGAATTCGGCAGGCTTTGCTTTTAGTATGCTCATCAACCTTATTATAGTGTTTGCGGTTGTAAAGCTTTTTTCTATATCATTTAATTTTGCATACAGTGTATTTGGTGATGTAAGATATAAACCGGGTTCTACTACCTACAAGGTGGTTGAGATACCGGCGGATTCATCTGTGCTGGAGATAGGTCAGGCACTTGAGGATGCTGAGATTATCGAGAACAAGTATGTATTCTTTGCAAAGGTCAAGATAAAGAATTCCGCAGCTAAGATTCAGGCAGGACAGTATGGTCTGTCGGCAGGTATGAATATGGAGGAGATACTTACCATCATATGTCATCTTGAAACAGAGGAAAAGGAGAATTAGCTCTTGAATAGCTTGGAGAGAGTATCATCTTTTATCAAATCATATATACCGGACGATGAGGGTATACTGGGAGAGATATACACTGAGGCGGTTGCCTGTGGTGTACCGGTTATGAGACCTGAGACAAGGGAGCTGCTTAAAACACAGCTCCTTTTAAAAAATTGTGTAAATGTTCTCGAGATAGGTACAGCAGTAGGATATTCAGCAATGTTTATGAAGAAATATCTTCCGGAAAATGCACACATAACCACTCTTGAGATTAATCCTGAGAGAGTGGCTGATGCAAGGAGGAATTTTGCGCGTGTATATGGTGACAAGGATTCCGGCATAACTCTTTTAGAGGGAGATGCCTATGAGCTTATCAAAACCCTGCCGGCGGACAGCTTTGATTTCGTATTTATGGATGCCGCAAAGGCACAGTATATGAGCTATTTGACTGAGCTGTACAGAGTGGTAAAGGTTGGAGCATTAATATTCACTGATAATGTTCTTCAGGAGGGAGAGATTCTGGAGTCACACTTTACGGTGAATAAAAGGAACAGAACCATACATGACAGGATGAGAGAGTTTCTAAGATATATTACTACCGATGAAAGATTGGAAAGCTCCATACTGTCTGTTGCAGATGGTGTGGCGCTCTCGCTTGTGGTGAGGAAATAGATGAATAAAAATGTGAAAATAGAAAAACAAAATAATAGATGTGAGCTTCTCATACCTGCAGGAAATCTTCAGACGCTCAAGGTTGCGGTAGACTATGGTGCTGATGCTGTGTATATAGGAGGTCAGAGGTTCGGACTTCGTGCAAAGGCTGACAACTTTAGCATCGAGGATATGAAGGAGGCAGCAGATTATGTGCATAAGGCGGGCAAGAAGCTTTATGTTACAGTGAATATATTTGCGCATAATGCTGATATCGAGGGTATCAAGGGATATTTTACTGAGATTAAGGAAGCCGGCTTGGAGGAAGGCATAGATGCCTTCATCATCTCTGACCCGGGTATATTTACCCTGGCTAAAAAGATGCTTCCGGGTATAGATATCCACATAAGCACACAGGCAAATAATACTAATTATCTCATATATAACTTTTGGTACGAGCAGGGTGCAACCCGGGTTGTGGCGGCACGTGAGCTGTCGCTTCATGAGATAAAGGAGATAAAGGCAAATATTCCTGAGGATATGGAGATAGAGGCATTCATGCACGGTGCCATGTGTATATCATATTCGGGCAGATGCCTGCTATCAAGCTATTTTACCGGACGCGATGCGAATAAGGGTGCCTGCACACATCCGTGCAGATGGAAATATGCCATAGTTGAAGAGCAAAGACCGGGTGAGTATCTGCCTATAGAGGAGGATGAGAGAGGAACCTATATCTTCAATTCCAAGGACCTCTGTATGATAGAATATATACCTGAGATGATAGATGCAGGCATAGATTCCTTTAAGGTAGAGGGAAGGATGAAGACGGCACTTTATGTGGCAGCAGTTACCAGAACCTACAGACAGGCAATAGACGATTATTATAAGTCTGAGGAATTGTATCGAAGTCGTATGGATTATTACAGGGAGGAGATATCTGCCTGTACCTACAGACAGTTTACGACAGGCTTTTATTTCGGGAAAACAGATGAGAATTCCCAGATATATGACAACAATACCTATATCAAAAATTATACCTACATCGGCATGGTCGAGGCTTGTGATGATATAGGAATGATTAAGACGGAAAATGATAGTGTCAGGATAATGCTTTATCAGAAGAACAAATTCGTGATAGGTGATAAGGTATGTGTAATGGCTTTTGACGGTGAGAATATAGATGCGGTGGTTACCGGTATAGAGGATGAATATCATACTCCGCAGGAAAGCGCACCACATCCAAAGCAGAAGCTATATGTTACACTTTCGTGCGAGAAGCCTGATAGGATAAAGGAAGGTATGATTATTAGGTCATAAGGGCATTGCGGAGCTTCGTCAATGCCTTTTTTTCTATCCTGGAGACATAAGAGCGTGATATACCGAGGCGGTTCGCAATCTCCTTCTGGGTAAGCTCATCGTGACCGAATAAGCTGTATCTGTATATCATGATGTACTGCTCGCGGTCGTCGAGAACACGGGAGAATACATATCTTAATTTACTCAGGTTATCTTCGCGTACAAATTCATCCAATATCTCCTCTTCGTCATTATATATTATATCCATAAGGTTGATTTCATTTCCCTCTTTGTCAGTACCTATCGGCTCAAACAAAGATACCTCACGGGCTTCCTTACGTTCCTGTCTAAGGCGCATAAGAAGCTCGTTTTCTATGCATCTCGAGGCGTAGGTTACCAGACGATTACCCTTGTCATCGCTAAAGGTGTTGATAGCCTTGATTAAACCTATGGTTCCTATAGAGATTAGATCCTCTGTGCTTCGCTGGCTCGAGTTATACTTCTTGACTATGTGGGCTACGAGTCGCAAGTTGTATTCGACAAGTATATTTCTGGCCGCCATATCCCCCTCCTTGCATCTGGCAAGGTAGTACGCTTCTTCATCTTTGGAAAGCGGTCTTTTAAATGTCTTCACTTGGACCTCACGAAGAAGAGTGGTTAATATATAATATGCACAAGGCTTGTATAAGTGACGTGAATAATGCCGGGTGTGATATAGAGAAAGTATGAAAAAATGATTGTTGGACTGTGGAAAAGGATGGCATACGGATGAGGCTTAGGAGGTAGTATTTTAATTGCATAATGATATGGTATCTGCTATAATTGTGAACAAGTTATGAACAAATAATATCGACCACGCAGGGACAAAAGAATATGATAAAAGAATTGAAAAATATTATATTATACGGAATAGTCGGTGGTATAGCGACTGTCGTTGAGTGGGGATTATTTTATCTACTGTGCGAACGTGGTGGGGTTCAATATCTATTGGCTACTGCCATAGCGTTCTTCTTCTCGACTTTTGCAAACTGGATAAGTGGCAGGCTGATATTATTTAAGAAATCATCAGAAGAAAAGAAGTCGGGAACCTGTATAGGTCTAATTAAGGAACTATTCCGGATATATCTTACAAGCCTCACAGGACTATTATTTAATTTTATCATAATGTATGTGCTGGTGGAACAGTTTGATGTGGTGAAGATGTGGGCGAAGGTTATCGCGACTATGCTGGTGTTCGCGTATAACTATCTGATTAGAACCAGGGTTATATACAGGAATAATAATTTACACTGAATAGAGTGATTTGTAATTGCAATTTGTAAACGAAGAAAATATGGGACGTTTCTATGTTCAAGAATTGACTATAGAATGTAAGGATGTTTTGGAGGATACAATTTGAAGAAGGTAGTAATTATAGGTGCCGGACCTGCAGGACTTACAGCAGGCTATGAGCTTGTAAAAAGAAGTGATGAATATGAAGTGGTTATACTGGAAGCCTCAGATGCTATAGGTGGTATATCAAAAACCGTAGAATACAAGGGTAACAGGATGGATTTAGGCGGACATAGATTCTTCTCGAAGAATGAGCGTGTAAATACCTGGTGGGAGGAAATCATGCCTATGCAGGGAAAACCTTCTTACGATGATGCCAGATTACATAGAAGGGTATCTTTGTCTGTAGGTGGTCCGGACCCTGAGAAAACTGACAGGGTGAGGCTTTCTAGAAATCGTGTATCCAGAATATATTATCGCAAAAAGTTTTTCGATTATCCTGTGAAAATGAATGCGAATACGATAAAGAATATGGGGTTAGT
>CAMALN010000079.1 GCA_945836565.1 uncultured Lachnospiraceae bacterium | reverse complement strand
CCCTCAGCAACGCCCAACACATAATCCGCAACAAAGACCCAATCCTAATAATACAAATCAGCAAAATAATAAGCCTATGAAGAAAAGGAAGAGAAGAAATCCGATAAAAAGGATTATTACAACCCTATTGGTGTTAATTGCAGCCTTTGTGTTGATAGGTGTTGTAATGGTAAACAGTTTAGTTAACAAATTCGACCATATAGACACAGAGGTTTCAAAGAGACCAACATCGATGAAGGGTTCGATAGTAAATGTACTTTTGGTGGGACAGGATGCCAGAAGCGGGCAATCAGGACAACGTTCAGACAGCATGATTGTCTGCTCGATCAACAAGAAAACGAATAAGATAACGCTTATATCATTAATGAGAGATACGTATGTTCAAATTCCGGGTTATGGTGGCAATAAGCTGAATGCTGCCTTTGCATTTGGCGGATATGATTTGCTTGACCAGACGATTGAAGAGAATTTCGGAATTACAATTGATGCAAATGCCCAGGTGGATTTTGAGGGATTCCTGGCAGCGATGACTGCTGTTGGAAGTCTCGAAATAGAACTTACGGCAGAGGAAGCACAATACATGAATGAGAACCCGGCGCTTGGACTTCCTACAGATGATCCTGATGCAGAATGGGAGAGCTGGAGCCTTACAGAGGGTAAACAGGAGCTTACTCCAAGCCAGCTGCTTTGTTATTCGCGTATGAGATATGTGGGTAACTCGGATTGGGATAGAACAAATAGGCAAAGAACAGTAATATCTGCGGCGATGAGTAAGGTAAAACATGGACATTTCATAAGTGGTATAAAAATGGCTGGAAAAGCAGCACCAAGTATAGCCACGGATATGAGTAAGTCTGGTATGCTTGGTTTGGTATTCCCGGTTGTATTCAATAGAGGTATCGATAGTTATCTAATACCGGCAGAGGGGACTTATTCAAACCAGAACATTGATGGAATGGCGTGCTTAGTTCCTGATATAGAAGAAAACAGAAGACTAATCCAAGGATATATTAATGGAGAATAACTAAATTATATCAACGGAGGTAGGATAAAAGTGGATGTATTAGAATTGGCAAATGAAATAATTGACGGAAGAAGACTTAAACGAGGGGAGGATTTGTCTTATTTTATTACATGTGATTTAGACGAGCTTTGCAAGGGTGCGGATCAAATTCGCGCAGCACTTGTTGGAGATAAAGTAGATCTGTGCTCTATAATAAATGGGCGAAGTGGAAGATGCCCGGAGGATTGTAAATATTGTGCACAGTCAGCACACCATCATACCAACTGTGAGGTGTACGATTTTTTACCGGTCGATACTATTTTGGAGCATTGTAGAATGAATGAAGCAGAAAAGGTTGACAGATTTTCGATAGTTACGGCCGGAAGAACACTTAGTGACAAAGAGTTTGAAAAGGCAATTGAAGCGTACAAGGTGATGAAGGAAAATACCAGGATTGACCTTTGTGCTTCTATGGGATTTTTGACAAGGGAACAGCTGAGAAGATTAAAGGAAGCCGGGGTGACAAGCTATCATCACAATATTGAGACTTCAAAGAGATATTTCCCGCAAATATGCACAACACATACATATGAAATGAAAATGGAAACACTTAAGATGGTAAAGGAAGAGGGACTATGTGTATGCTCAGGTGGAATAATCGGAATGGGAGAAACATGGGAAGATCGTTTGGACATGGCAATTAGCTTGTCGGAGGTGCCGGCAGAATCAATCCCGATTAATGCATTGATGCCGATTCCGGGAACTCCCCTTGAGAATCAGAATTCTTTGTCAGAGGATGAGATTCTGCGTACTATTGCAATGTTCCGATATATAAATCCGGAGGCAAATATACGTCTGGCAGCAGGTAGGGCGTTGCTTGAAAATGATGGTGAAAAAGCATTTTGCGCAGGTGCTTCTGCAACCATAACAGGAAATATGCTTACTACAGTTGCCTGTGCTACAATACGTAGCGATCGTGAGATGCTTAAGAAGATGGGACGAGATGTTGAACCAAATTATCCACGATAAATAAAACATACTTAAATGGTAGACTGTATTTTGTGAGGTTAAGCTATGAATTAATAGATATAGGGACATTTAAGCTCGTTATACGCAAAACACAAAAGACACCAATTTAAGGAAGGCAACAAACATTCATGAATAGGAAAATACCGAATTTCACCCAGCTACATAATGATTTACAGATTATGTGGCCGGGTGATTTTTTTATTTCCTATTCCAGTATTTCTTGTCTTGCAACCGGTCTGCTTATAAATCTTTTTATAAGAGTAAATGATATAAGCGAAACCAATACATATAACAGTATTATTATTCCTGCCAATATATGCAGTGGCAGATTGAGCTTCAAGGTTAAAAAATTGAGAGCATTATAGCATGCAAGACCAATTTTATATAATATAGCAAAAGGAAGTACCGTACATGTGACAAGCCTAAATGATGCCATCATATACGCTTTTGAAAGAATTTGACCTTTGACACCGTTGACATAGTATATCGTCAGGAGTTTTTTCTGTGAGCAGATGTCAGCATATATCAGGTAGAAAACTGTGATAAGTGACAATACCCCTGTGATTATTCCTATGCATAGAATGATATTCAGGTACCGTTCGTATTTTTTTTGAAATTGCTCAAGCTCTTCTTGGTATGGATACGATACGTTCATCTTATAATTGTCTGCCGTGGCTTTGGAGACAATCTCATCAAGAATAGAAAGCGTTGTATCAACCTCCTGCGTATATATGATAAAGCTTCCGGAATAGTCGAATGCACACTGCATTATATCATCATATTCTTCTTCAATTGCTTTGTCCCTTTTATCTGTGTCAGTAAATGAGGATATGTAATTGTTAAAGGTAGTGTCATGGTAATCTAATTGTGAAAGCCATTCGGCTATCTTAAGGCTTGTAAAGCGTGATATATACACATTTGGCTCTTTGGTATCACATATACCGACGATTGTCACAGGAAATATAGCATTTCCGTCTATTCGTACTGTTTCACCGATAAAATCCTCGTACTTCTCGTAAGATTTTAGTATTATGTCATTTGAGTGAATTATTCTGTCAACTACCCATTTATCAAGTACTATTTCATCGTCATTTTCCGGCAGACGTCCTTCTATTATATCTTTTTCGTCAAGTCTGTCTTCAGCTATAGCATACGTAAATTCAGAGAAGCTTTTTGAGATAGGCTGAAGCTGTGTATATTTTTTTCCGAAAAAAATTATATCAGAATTCGAATAAAGATCCCCGCCATATACAGGCTGTTGATTATTGAGAAGTACATGGTAGTTTTCGTCATAAGAAGTAACTTCTGTAAAATATGCAAGCTTTGGCTTTTCGTGTATAGTATTCTTTCTATCGTCGATAAAACTGTCCATTTCAACATATATATAATGTGAATCATGAGTTACGATTTTAGATATATCAGGCTTTGCAATCGTGAAGTAGGCCGTTGCAACCAGACACAAAAGCAGGGTATTTATTATCAAAATTGCTGCCATAAAATATTTTTTATTACTCATGTGCATGGCTATGGACGCACATATTCTCTTTATCAGCTGATATTGCTTGGTTACAGGCTTGTATTCCGGTTTTGAGAGATTTAACTCCTTCGGCTTTGAGTCGTTTTCCGGTGTGCGGCTGTCTATCAGTACAATATCGGATTGGTTATCTACTGCGACAATAGGTGAGTTGTCAGCAACACGCAGATAATATTTTCCGTCCAGAAAAACGATATCAAGGCGAGTTGGCTCGGCTGCTTCGCCCACAAAATGAACATCTACACCACCCATGTTGCATATTTCTTCAGGATAGTCATCAAGGTATATGGAGCCGTCATCATCCACAGCTTTGATTCCTGACGGAATATTTGCTTCGTCCTTAACTATGGTGCCATTTTCTATGTGGAGTATCCGGTCGGCAAAGCTATATACAAGTTCGCGTTGGTGTGAAACCATGATTATCAGACGTGTTTTGGAGATTTCTCTCATAAGGTTCATAACTTCAACGGCATTCCGTTTGTCAAGGTTTGCAGTCGGCTCATCGGCAAATATGATATTTGGCATTTTGGCAAGAACCCTTGCTAGTACAACACGCTGTTTTTCGCCGCCGGATAATTCGCCAGCAGGTTTATCATGATATTTTTCCATATTTACTGCGGCAAGCACCTCGTCGATTCGCTCATCGCGTTCTTCCCGGCTAAGTCCGGACATTTCAAGCGCTATATCAATGTTAAAGGCCACAGTGCAGTCTTCTACCAACAGATAATTCTGAAATATATATCCGAAGTTTGTTATGCGGTAGTCCTCATAGGTTTTGCGGTCATATTTGTTTAGCAGCTTGTCGCCGTAGTATATCTGACCGCCTTCGAAAGGCTCAAGTCCGCTTAGTACGTTCAAAAGGGTTGTTTTTCCTGAACCGCTTTCCCCGAGTATACATATAAAGCCTTTATTCGGAAGCTCGAGGCTTGTAGTATTGACAGCGATAATTTCCTTCTTATGTGAAGAAAAAGTCTTCTTTAGATTTTTAATTTCTATCATAAAATGCCCGGCCTCCTATCTTCTTATTTATGTGTACGCACGTTGTTATCGATGTCAGAACAGAAATCACAACATAGATTATCGTGCAGATTAAAAATTCTCTCAGCCTGAAGTATTTGACAAAATCATGTATGTATGAAAAGTCTGCCAGCTTAAGTACACTAATGGTTAACGACATCAGAACATAAGCAGTAATTGAGTATATGGCAAACTGCTTGAATAGGATGCTGTTCCTGCTTCGTCTGTTTATTCCTATATGCTTAAATATCTCAAAGTCACTGCTTTTAAGACCCATAAGAGTAGAAGCAATAAAGGCAGTCATAAGTATAAGTACTAAACATGAAATAAATATCACTGTATAAATCTTTTGGCGATTAGCTTTTTTGTCTGTATCTATTTCATTCATAGACAGCCTGTATGAGCTGATTGCGTCATACAGTCCTGTTTTATTAATTGCCTTTAGCACCTTGTCGGTATCGATGTAATCATCTATAAATGCACTCATCTGGTAAGAGCCATAATCGTATATGTCGTAAAAGGACTGCTTTGTAATACCTACAAAGGGCTCTGTATTTACGGGAACAGGCAATTTGTTTGATACAGCATGGGAATATTCGTTGAATGTGTCATCAGTTAATTTCCCTTGTACTGCATTTACTGTAATGGTATTTCTTTTGCCGGTGTCCAGACCAAAGCGTTCATAATATTCACGAGATATTTGACATTGTCCCTCCGGTAGTACTGTATTGAACATTTTGAGCATCTGATAGTCTATGAATACATCATCATTTTTTACGTCATCCTGAATAATCGGAACGATACCAATGGTTCGTGAGTAGGTATTTCTTTCCGCGTTATAGCTGTAATTAAGATGTACACTGCCGTTTGTACATAAGTTTGAGAGCATGTCACATTCATCCTCGGAAAGATAAAGCTGATATCCGCTAATGTCTGCTACACCGACCACCCTGCACGTCCTGAAAAAATCCTGTCCGAGCTTGTTGTACGGAAGCTGGAAGAAGATGACGATGTCTTCGCCGAGTCTTTCAGCGTCATCCCTTGAAACCACGACCTCATTAAGTCCCTGCGGTAGCCTGCCCTTATATATCTGGGATTCTTTTAGACAGGAGGATGATTTGACATAATTTGTAGCAAGTGGTTTTATGTAAGCCCTTGAGTAAGTAAGATACGATTCGTAATCTGCTTGAGGTCTGTAATAGTATTTTACATCATTTACAAGGTCGAATTTTTCTGCGTATCTTACATTCTTTATGCCTTGTATGGTTTCAAGGTCTGTATCCGTTATCTCTTTTTTATCCTTTCTTGTGATGACTATACGTGTGTCATCCGGATTCTTAAATGCCGTATCATCGAATTTTTTTATGGTAATATTATCCGAGTTCATAAAAAATACATCACCAAGAGAAAATAGAATGAGTCCGGACACAAATAGGAGCATAATTAAAATAGTGCTTAATCCGATTCTCGAGAAAATATTCCATTTTACAAATATGTTGTCAGGCTTTTTGCTTGTTCTTATAAGTGCTGTATCACTAATTTGGTCTACGGTCTTGGCATCACTTATATTTGATGTTATTACCTCATCCAGATGTACAGTTTTATTTCTTATCTCTATATGCCTTGTAACATATTTCTTCGCCTGGTCATAATTATGTGTTATAAGAATCACAAGGTGGTTGGAGGATACCTTTTTTAACACCTCCAGTATCTTGTCGCCTGTTGCATCATCAAGGTTAGCGGTGATTTCGTCGGCAAGGATTATTTTGGGTTCCTTTGCAAGGATTCTGGCTATAGCTACCCTCTGTCGCTGCCCAGCAGAAAGCTTTACAATTTTCTCCTTCTTATAGTCGCTTAGTCCGACAAGTGCGAGTATCTGGTCTATTCGTGTATCGGCAGATTCCAAGGTGTATCCCTTTACAAGCAGAGTACTAAGTACGTTCTGTTCTACGGTATATTGCATCAACAGCTTGTTGTCCTGAGCAACATAGCCGATATCGTTAGTCAGGAAGCTCTGCCATTCGATGTTATTGAATAATGCATAATCCTTCCCATAGTAGCATACAGAGCCGGAATCGTAACCGAGTGCACCGCTTATTATATTTAAAAGAGTAGTCTTGCCCGAACCGCTTTCGCCCGTGATTGCCACGAATTCATTCTCATAAAATGACAGGTCTATATCATAGAGCACGGGTGTAACCTTATCATTATTTACAAAGTGTTTTGAAATGTGACGAAGCATAAGCACGTTTTCACGTTCGTTAAAGTCGCTTTCAGTATATTGTTTTCTTTTATCGGACAATTTTTCAGGCACCTTTGGTTTTGTATCATTGGATGAATTGCTACCCCGAAGTGATCCGGCATTCCTGTAATTACGACTTCCTTCTAACAGACCATTTTGATTTGTGATTTCATCCCGTAACAGATAATCTATCGAACAGTGAAGGAGTGAGCATAGCTTGATAAGCTTTTCTGTCTCCGGATATGATACA
>CAMALN010000078.1 GCA_945836565.1 uncultured Lachnospiraceae bacterium | reverse complement strand
ACAGAAGATACTGAAGAAGACATAACAGAAGATACAGAAGAATATACGGAAGAAACTACAGCGACTACGGAAGAGGCAGTAGACGACACTGTTGACGGCAAAACCGTAGGCGATGCTACAAATGGTTATGTAACCCTGCCGGGAGAGTGGGTTACATTCATTGAGGCTGAGGATATTGCGGATGTATATTATACTTGGGCTCAGTTTTCAAGACCGGACCAAAGCGCGATACTTACATTATGTACCTATGATGATTTAGATGATCCGGAGCAGGCTGCAACAAATATATATGCATACATGGAAGGAGAGGGTGCACAGGATTTGACGGGCGCTACTGTATATATCGGTGGCTATGAAGCTAAGCAGGTATATGGTTATTATCAGGATTATGATTTGTATCTTGTGACCTATTTCTTTTTAGCACCTGATGTAGATAATCTCCTTCACTATGTGGCTATAGAGTTCCATCCGGGGGATGAAGGACTCGTGAAGGATCTTGAAAACACATTTACATTTTAATATTAAATGAAAAAGTTCCTATGAAGAATAGGAACTTTTTTGATAAGGATTTAATGAGGTAGAGATATGAAGCAATTTGCGAGAACTGAGCTTTTGCTGGGGCGGCAGAAGCTGGACAGACTTAGAGGGAAAAGAGTGGCCATATTCGGAGTAGGAGGAGTAGGAGGGTATGTAGCTGAAGCACTTGCCAGAAGCGGAGTTGGTGAATTTACCCTTATAGATGCAGATACGGTGTCAGAGACGAATATCAACCGACAGATTATCGCCCTCCATTCAACGATTGGAAGAAACAAGGTTGATGTGATGAAGGAGAGAATATTGGATATCAATCCTGAGGCTCAGGTGGAGGCGAGGATATGCTTCTACCTTCCTGAGAATGCGGACACCTTTGATTTTACACAGTATGATTATGTGGTTGATGCCGTTGACACAGTTACGGCTAAGATAGATATAATAGCAAGAGCCAAAGAGACTGGGGTTCCTGTGATAAGTAGCATGGGAGCAGGCAATAAGCTGGATCCCGGCGCATTTAAAATATCATATATTGAGAAGACAAGTGTGTGTCCGCTTGCGAAGGTTATGAGATACGAGCTGAAAAAAAGAGGCATAAGCGGGGTAAAATGCGTGTATTCGACAGAACCGCCGATTAAGGAGCAACAGGGTGTGAGCGAAGAAGTGAAGACTGGTTTAGAACAGGAGCTTTTGCAGGGGAAGAGGAGTATACCGGGGAGCATTGCGTATGTACCATCGGTTGCAGGACTTATGATAGCATCCGAGATAATAAAGGATTTATAAAAAAATTTTAAAATGTTATTGACAAATGATATTTCCGGGAATATAATCACTATATCCTATAAAACCTACTAAGATAGTAGGAATACAAAAGCTGAGATAAGAATATAATAAAAATAAGATTAAAAAGGAGAGAGAATTATGGGAGATATCAAAGAGAGCGCATTGGAATTAGTTGGTAACACACCACTTCTTAGAGTAAGCAGATATGCAAAGAAAGCAGGAGTAGAGGATGCACAGATTTTGGCGAAGCTGGAATACCTGAATCCTGCGGGCTCGGTAAAGGACAGAATTGCTTTGGCTATGATAGAGGATGCTGAGAAGAAGGGTATACTAAAGCCGGGAGCTACAATTATAGAACCGACCTCGGGCAATACCGGAATAGGTCTTGCATCAGTAGCAACAGCAAAGGGCTACAGAGCTATACTTACTCTTCCGGACACAATGAGTGTTGAGAGAAGAAATCTTCTTAAGGCATACGGAGCAGAGCTTGTACTTACAGAAGGTGCAAAGGGAATGAAGGGTGCCATTGCAAAGGCAGATGAGTTGAAGGCTGAGATACCGGGAGCTGTTATACTTGGACAGTTTGTGAATCCGGCAAACCCGGCTGTTCATAAGGCTACTACAGGACCTGAGATATGGGAGCAGACTGACGGAAAGGTAGATATCTTCGTAGCCGGAGTTGGTACAGGAGGAACTGTGACCGGTGTAGGAGAGTATCTGAAGTCGCAAAATCCTGATGTGAAGGTTGTTGCTGTAGAACCGGCGTCAAGTGCGGTGCTTTCAACAGGAGTTCCGGGAGCGCATAAGATACAGGGAATTGGTGCAGGCTTTGTACCGGATGTATTAAATACTGATATATATGATGAAATAATTGCTATAGAGAATGAGGATGCATTTGCAGAAGGCAGAGCATTTGCTACCTCAGAGGGTGTCCTTGTTGGCATTTCCTCAGGAGCTGCACTTAAGGCAGCTACAATTCTTGCTAAAAGACCTGAGAACAAGGGCAAGAATATTGTGGTTTTACTCCCTGATTCAGGAGACAGATATCTGTCAACTGCACTCTTTAGTAATGAATAATATTTGTAATATGTGTGGCACACCCTTGGGTGTGCCATTTTTCGTATGCGATATGGTAGCACCACAAATGTTGTTGCATATTATGGAATTATAACGTGTCTTCGGAGGTGTTCCGAAGATGTAGAGGAGGTAATATTGTGGATATGCAAAGAGCATACAATAAACCCAGGCAGTGCTATGCTCAGCCTGTGATGCCAAATAGAAAACCCTGCTGTCCTGATATGGAGCATCGCCGGGAGCATGAAAAAATTCATGCTTCTATGGACTGTGATAATAAGGAGCATATGCCGATTGGCATGGCGTATGTACCTATGCAGAAATGGAACAGCTTATATAAACCCTGCGAAGCATTTTGTGAGGGAACTGCCTTCCCGGAATTGAATCTCATATTTTGCGGAGTAAGGGGGAAGTAATATGTGTAACAAGACAAAGCAGCAGCTATTAACTGATATAAACCAGTATACTTTTATGCTGGATGATATAACTCTCTTTCTGGATACCCATCCTTGTTGTGAGGATGCGATGGAGGCATACAACACCTACAAGAAGCTCCGTATGGAAGCTATGCGTGAATATACGGAGAATTATGGGGCACTTTGCAGATATAACGTGGATACTGACGATGGCTGGAGCTATATCAATCAGCCATGGCCATGGGAAGGAGAGTGTGGTAGATAATGTGGGTATATGAAAAGAGACTTCAATTTCCTGTGAATATCAAGGAGACCAATGCAAAGCTTGCCCAGGATATAATCAGCCAGTACGGAGGTCCTGACGGAGAGATGGGAGCATCGATGAGATATCTGTCGCAACGGTACGCTATGCCTTATAAGGAATGTATGGCAACTCTGACAGATATAGGTACAGAGGAGCTGGGTCATCTCGAAATTGTCGGTACGATTGTATATCAGCTGACGAAGGATTTGTCTATGGAGGAGATAAAGGCTTCGGGCTTTGACAAATATTATGTGGACCATACGGTAGGTATCTGGCCTCAGGCAGCAGGAGGAGTACCGTTTAATGCAAATCAATTCCAAAGTAAGGGCGATACTCTGACGGATTTGTATGAGGATATGGCGGCAGAGCAGAAGGCTCGGTCGACCTATGACAATATATTAAGGCTCTGCCGTGATTATCCGGATGTATATGAGCCTATCAAGTTCCTGCGCGCAAGAGAGATAGCACATTTCCAGCGTTTTGGAGAATGTATGAGAATTGTGGTAGACAGAATGGGACAGAAGAATTTCTATGCTATGAACCCTGCATTTGACAGGTCTGCTCCGTGTGTGGATTGTAAGAAATAAAAAAGATTTGAGATTTAATTACATTATATAGATGAAGCGGTCAGCGTCCTTATGAATATGAGGGCGCTGACTTTTTGCATAAAATGTATTATTGTATTGGATAATATAGAGTGGTATATTATACCTAATGAGACCCGATGGAGGAAACAGAGTTGGAACTGATAAAGTTGGGTGAGAGAACATTTTGCGCAGACGGGCCATTTAAGGTTGGCGTGTATATATTGAAGGAAGCAGATGGGTATAGCGAGGTTTGTATTATAGATACAGGAGTCGATGAAGCAGCCGCAAGGGAGATTGACGAAGCATTGGTCAAAGCGGGCTTTAGGGTGTCGCTTATCCTGAATACGCATTATCATGCAGACCACAGTGGAGGAAACAGATATTTTATAGAAAAATATGGCTGTAAGGCGTATTCACAGAAGATAAATGCTGCGATGATATCTAATTATGATATATGCCCGTCTGTCGTATGGGGCGGCAATCCCGTAAAGGAAGTACTGAATAATTATTTTTACGCACCGCCATGTGAGGCATATGATATATCAGAGCTTGAGATGCCGGAGGGGTTATCTATAATTGAGATACCGGGGCATTGTATCGAGATGTTCGCTGTTAAGACAGCTGATGAGGTATATTTCCTTGGAGATGGTGTTGTAAGCGTGGATACCCTGAAGGGGCATAAGCTTATATATGTATATGATATAGACAAGCAACTTGAAAGCCTGGAGCTTATGAAGGGGCTTAAGGGGAAGGTATTTGTTCCGTACCATGGAGGTATAACGGAGGATATATCGAAGCTGGCTGAAGCGAATATAAGTGTGATGAAGGAAAATATAGAGCTTATACTTGATATTTGTACAACGCCAAAATGTCTGGATGATATAATAAGTGAGGTCTTCGACAGATACGGATATAAGCTTACGATGTACAAATATGCTGTTGAAGGAGGAGTCATCAGAGCTTATGTGACGTATCTTTACAACAAGGGAGAATTGGTAGCGGTAAAAGAGGATAATTACATTAGATGGAAAAAAGCGTAGCTGGAATGGACAAGAAGAAAAGAATACAGAATCTGGTCAAATGGGTGTTGGTTTTAGGACTGCTTGCCTTTGCGTTTATCAAGAAAAAGGAATTTATGCTTGAAGCGCTGGCTGAGGTGGCTGAGAGTCCAAAGCCGGTTATATTTGTGTGCTTTGCGCTTGCAAATCTGTATTTTATAGCAGAGGGAACCGTTATAAGCAGGATGACGCATACAGGCGAAAATACTCTGACTATACCTCAGGGCATAGCATGTACTTATATGTGTGCGTTTTACAGACTTGCGACATTCGGGAGCGGAAATGGTATAGCGCAGGTTTATTATTATAGCACGAAGGGCATAGATGTAAGCAGGGCAACCGGTATGTCTATAGTACAGTATACCTTTCAAAAGATTACTATAGGTATAGTCGGAGTCGCCTCCTTTGTGGTGCTGATAATAATAGGTGACAGGCAGGTGCTGGAGTACACAGGTTATATGATAGCTGGAGTTATTGTTATATCGCTGATTTGCCTGGCTCTGTTTTTGATTACTGTATCCAAGACCATATCCAATATCGTTATGGGGATAGCATATAAGCTTGTGAAAAAAGGTAGTAAGCTTTATGCAAGACTTGCTGATGCGCAGCATGCTATAGATAATCTGCAGGATCAGGGAAGGATAGTATGGCACAACAAGAAGGTATTTCTTCAGGTTATCGCACTTGATGTTCTGAAGCTTGCCTGTTGGTATATGATACCGGGAGTTTATTTCTACCAGGATTTTAAAGAAAATCTGTTTATGTGTCTTGCGATAATGGCAGTGGTAAATATGCTGGGCTGCGTTATGCTTGCGCCGTCAGGCATGGGAACGCTTGAGCTTATGTTCGCAATATTCTTCGGTGCGATAATCCCTGATGATCACTCAATTGCAGCAGCTCTGGTAGTGTATAGATTTTTTACATGGATAGTACCATTTTTGTTCGGGCTGTTCCCTGCCCTGCTTTTGAATAAGAAGGACAAAAAGGAATCGCCTATTCCTGATAGAATAGACGAGTCTCATCAATTATAGAATATTGCTTCTTTTCAGCGTTGTAATCAACTATAATTACGTTACAGTTTTGCTGTAAACCGCCTGACCAGAAATATTCTGTGGAATGCCCCTTTATATAAGACATAATTGCTTTGTTGAGTGCGCCGTGAGCTACAATCATGACGCGCTCATTTTCTTTATCGGAAGCCATAGGCTCTATCACGGTTTTCATGAAATCACCGGCTCGCTCGATAAGCTCCTCGAGACTTTCGGCATCTTCGGCAGGTACATACAGCTGCGGCTGCTTGAAGAAGTATTTGAAGGTCAGGGAATCATCCCTGATAAGCTCTGAAAAATTATCACCCTCATAGTGCCCGAAGGACAATTCTTTAAGACGCTCATCTGTTGTGATAGGGATATCACGGCTGCCCCGTATAAGAGTCGCTGTCTCATAGGCTCTTTTGAGCGGACTTGAGAATATATGGTCTATACGGGTATCTGCCAGAGCTTCGCCGGTTTCTGTCGCTAATTTGCGTCCGTAATCAGACAATTCGATATCTGTGCGCCCCTGGAGTCGTTTGTCCTTGTTCCACAGTGTTTCACCATGTCTTACAATATATATTTCCATAAGAATTATTACCTCACTTTATTTTGGTTAAAAAAATTATCTTCTGTCAAATGTTCTCTATCTGCCAGTCTATCGGGGCAACTCCGTTTTGACGGAGAAAATCATTCGCCTTGCTGAAATGCTTACATCCCATAAAGCCTTTATTGGCTGAATATGGTGACGGATGGGCGGCCCTGAGGACAAGGTGCTTCGGATTATTTAGCATTTCAGCTTTTTTTCCGGCATAAGCTCCCCACAGAAGAAAAACAATCGGCCTGTCCTGTTCATTTATTATGCGGATTACCGCGTCTGTGAATTCCTCCCAGCCATGACCCTGATGTGAGTTTGCTTTATGCGCCTGGACAGTTAATACTGCATTTAACATAAGAACTCCCTGCTCGGCCCATTTTACGAGATAACCGTTATTTGGTATATAGCAGCCAAGGTCGTCCTGAAGCTCCTTGTATATATTCTTCAGGGAAGGTGGCGGAGTAACGGATGGCTTGACAGAAAAGCTTAATCCGTGCGCTTGTCCTTCATTGTGATATGGATCCTGCCCTATGATTACACATTTTACCTTTGATAAAGGTGTTAAGTGAAATGCATTGAAGATATCGTCACTTGGCGGGAAAATCTGTTTTGTGGCATATTCGCGCCCCACAAAATCAAATAATTCCTTATAATATGGTTTTTTATATTCCGGGGCAAGTGCAGGTGCCCAATCATTCGTAATTGCCGGCATAACAATTTCCTTTCTTGATATATA
>CAMALN010000077.1 GCA_945836565.1 uncultured Lachnospiraceae bacterium | reverse complement strand
TATCAGCATATCCAACTGCATCTATTACATTATCCCTGAGAAGTATGCTTGCCTTATATGTATCCTTAAAATATCTGTTAACCTTAGTTGAAGTGGTGACCTTATCATCCACACGAAATTCTACTGCAAGTAAGTCAAATAATTGCTTTGCGGAATTGTTTGTAAAATAAATTCCCGGCTCTATACCGTACAAATTCTTGTATGAAACCATATCTGATACAACCGTACTCTGTGTATAATCCGGCAGATACGGAGCAAACAGGTCTGATATAAGATTCTTCTTATGAAGTGCAGGATAGTCGGTATCAGCATTAACCTCCTGCTTTTTCAGATATGTTATCTCCGTGATATTATACAGCGGAAGTATGATATGTCTAGGCTCCTGTTCTATCAATAGGATGTTGAAATCACTATTTGATACCCATATATATGCAGGTGTCTGCTTTATATGGAATTTATCACTTCTATCAACCAATACAAGCCTATGGTCTCTTTTAACCTTATATTTGTGCAGTGTCTTCTTTATCTTCTTCTTATTATAGCTGGCTAGCTCTTCCTCAGTAGCCTGCTTTATCTCTATCTGTTCATCTGCTTTTTCTTCATTCTTCTGTCTCAGATAATCGATATCCCTCTTAAGCTCCGATTCTAGTGTAGGCGTGATCTTGTCATCAAATTCTTCAGACCTTATGTCTTCATATGCCTCATTATTATTTTGAATCAGTTCTTCAGAATCTGACTCTTTATCATTGTTTACAACACGTTTGTTGTTACCATGGCTTTGTTGTTCTTCTTTGTTTTGCTCCTTAATACTATTTTTTTCTTTATTTTTCTTGCGTTTCCTATCAGTGGCATCGTCTGTTTCAGCTTTGCCGCTTTCTCTCTCAGTATTGATATGAAGGCTATTTAGATACAGCTCATCCTTATACTCATATATCCCCAACGTCTGCAATGAAGCCACTATAATAAATACGCATATCAACGCACCAAAAAACAAAAGCAGCTCCTTATATGCTATAGCAAGCACCACAAATACAACTCCCGCAAGTCCGGAAGCAATTATACACAGCACAATTGCCTTTGCCTTTGATGTTCCATATTTTAATGTGTTCAAAAATCTCTTCAGCATATGTCACCATCCTAAAACAAAAATACCATAATGGTTACTACCATTATGGTATATTTTTGCGATTTATACAAGGTTAATCTTTCTAAAATTCTTCTTTCCTCTGCGGATTACGAATTCGTCTTCAAATGCTGCCTCTGTATATTTTGTATATATATCAGTAACCTTTTCTCCGTTAACGGCAACTCCGCCCTGTTCTATAGCTCTTCTTCCTTCACTCCTTGAAGGCACAAGACCCGATTTAACAAGAATGCTTATTGCATCTATCTCTCCGTCTGTAAAGTCAGCCTTTGATATATCGGCCGAAGGCATATTCTCTGAGCTTCCTGATGCGAAAAGTCCCTTTGCAGCCTCAAGTGCCTTATCAGCTTCTTCTTTACCATGTACTAGCTCTGTAAGCTCGTGTGCAAGTATCTCCTTTGCCTTATTAAGCTCGCTGCCTTCCCAGCTCTCCATCTTCTCGATTTCCTCAAGAGGAAGGAAGGTAAGCATCTTAAGACACTTTATTACATCTGCATCCGCTACATTTCTCCAGTATTGGAAGAATTCAAATGGTGTAGTCTTCTTAGGATCAAGCCATACAGCCCCCTTCTGTGTCTTACCCATCTTCTTGCCCTCTGAGTTAAGAAGAAGTGTAATGGTCATAGCATGTGCATCCTTTCCAAGCTTACGTCTTATAAGCTCAGTACCACCTAACATATTTGACCACTGATCATCTCCACCAAACTGAAGATTACAGCCATACTTCTGGAACAATGCATAGAAGTCGTAGCTCTGCATTATCATATAGTTGAATTCAAGGAAGGAAAGTCCCTTTTCCATACGCTGCTTGTAGCACTCAGCAGTAAGCATTCTGTTGACGGAAAAATGTGCTCCAACCTCACGCAATACCTCTATATAATTGAGATCCATAAGCCAGTCTGCATTATTTACCATAAGAGCCTTGCCTTCAGAGAAATCTATGAAACGGCTCATCTGCTCCTTAAAGCAATCACAGTTATGCTGTATTGTCTCCTTTGTCATCATCTGACGCATATCGGTTCTGCCTGATGGGTCTCCTATCATAGCTGTTCCTCCACCGATAAGTGCGATTGGCTTGTTACCGCCCTGCTGAAGTCTCTTCATAAGGCAAAGTGCCATAAAGTGTCCTACGTGAAGACTGTCTGCTGTAGGATCAAAGCCTATATAGAAGGTAGCCTTACCTTCATTAATAAGTTTACTTACTTCCTCTTCGTTTGTAACCTGTGCTATCAAGCCTCTGGCTACCAATTCATCATAAAGCTTCATAATATTTACCTCCAAAAGATATGTGCATTATATATTAAATCCCAATATATGTCTAGATTTTTTCAGCTGCAGGCTCCGCCTGCTTTCTTCTTTCATGTGATGCATATCCAACCCCCATCGCCACAAGGAAAAAAAATATTGGTGTAGTTATAGGCTGGTTAACATTTATGGTACTCTGTGCAACATAGCCTACCATCGCAAACACTGCTGTATACACATGCAAACTGCGCCCGCCATGCTTTACCATATACACAAAGGCTGTAACTATAAATGCCGCATACGATGCAGCTCCAAATATTCCGAGTGTGATAAGATATTGCAGGAACTCATTATGCGCATTGTCATATATCATTTTAGTAACCTTTAGCATTTCATCATAATTAGGATTGGTTACCGCCTGCCTTATACTCTCATTACCGAAGCCGAACAATTTATTCATAAGAGGTGCTTCCTTAAATGTTTCTACACATTTTGTCCAGATATAGCCTCTGTAGGTTCCCCATTTATAATCTATCTTAAATAAGGGATTTCCGCTACGCACTCCCCACACAACAATTACTATCATTGCCAAAGCTGTCAGTGCAAGTATACATACAGTGCCCTTGTTCTTATCAAATGAAGCTTTGCCTGTTTTTCTTCTGTAGACTTCAATGCAGATTATAGCAAGATATACAAGACACACCAGAGAAAGAAATATCACAGCATATTTTACATTATCCAGAGTATGTGACAAGCCCTTGTAGTACGGGTATTTCTCCATCCTCGTGTGCCACACACACATAATAAGATGTCCGAGTGCAAAAAATGCAGTGCCCTCCAGCATGCTTTTAAGCTCGTCCTGCCTATATGCAATGATAAATGCTACATAACATATAGCCGCTATGCCCAGATACACACTATCACTAATCGCTACCATAGCTGCCATTCCAAGCATCACAAGCATAAGTCCGTATACAACTCTTAGATATATCTTTATTCCACCCTTAAGATACCTCGAATACATATATATGCCAAGCGTTATTCCAAACAGCATGACTATATAGCTAGCAAATATATTTACATTTCCGAAGGTTGATATGAATCTCTTGTACTGCTTCTTCACTATCCTGTATTTCAGACCAAAGGCATCATATCCTGTATGCTGCACCAATGCCAAAACCATAGTAAAAATCGCCACCGGCGAGAATATCACGTACAAGCTGTTATATCCATTATATCTTCTCGCCAGCATAACAAAGGCTATTCCTATCAGAAAATACGTCGCAAAGCCCATATGCCGTCCCATATCACCCCAGAAGGCATGCATAGAGGTTGAGCCGTCAGTCAATGTCTCTTCAAAAGGCGAACCCATAATGCAGGCAATTAAATTTGCAAGCACAAAAGCAAGCATCGCAACCGACGGAGGATTAAAGGTTATTTTTATCGAAGCCTTAAGCTGTCCCTTATTTCCATCCGCATACATGGACAATATACCGACAACCGCAGTCAATGCCATACATATTATATATGCCAACGTGATATACAAAAAGCAGTTATATCTTGTAATCGTAATATTCGTATACCTCTTATCAATTATCAGCATATACACCGTTAACATGCAAACCAGATATATGTAATTAAGTACCGAAAATGCAAGTCTCATATATTCAGTTGTAGTTTTGCAATTATACATTTTATCCTTCATAATATCCTGTTACCCTATGGAATAAATCATAACATTTCTATTCAAACCGGCATAAATCATATCACAGTAAAGAAAACAGTTCAATATTTGAGATTTTGAATTTTTTGAATTTTTTTGTAAAAAACAGAAAAAAATCGTTGACATATAGTTTGCAGAGTGATATAGTACTACTTGCGTTGACTGAGAGGTCAACACAAAACAGAATATGCGGGAGTGCTGGAATTGGCAGACAGGCTAGACTAAGGATCTAGTGATGGCAACGTCGTGTGGGTTCAAGTCCCATCTCCCGCATCTAAAAAGACCTTGAGTTTCTCAAGGTTTTTTTTAACATAAGTCAGCAGGAAAGCCGGTAGGGACGGGAAAAGTAGCTCTTTAAAGAGCCACTTTTCCCGTCCCTACCGGCTTTCCGTCCCCACTGGCACTAATTACTCTGCCAGCATAAGACTTAATTCATATTGGAAGGAATCAATCTCATTATTGTTAAGTGATAATGCTTCAGCTATATCATAATCTGTAAGAACATCATTCTTTATAGCTACTATGCGGTTCTTTCCGCCTTTTCTTATTATTTCAACCGCATATGCACCCATTAATGAGCCATACATACGGTCCTTTGCGCTAGGCCTTCCACCTCTCTGGATATATCCAAGCACGGATACTCTTGAATCTATACCGGTCTTCTCCTTTATTAGATTTGCAAGCTCCGGTGCATCTGTTACACCCTCTGCCACTACCACGAGATAACTGTTTCTGCCATCTGTATGTCTTCTTTTTATGGTTTCTGTTATATTGTCAAAATTCCCATCCCACTTTTCCGGAATAATGATTGCATCAGCCGAGGTTGCCATACCTGCCCACAGTGCTATATAGCCGCGTTTTCTTCCCATAACCTCTACCACACTGCATCTGCCATGGGACAGTGATGTATCACGTATCCTGTCTATCGCCTCTGCGGCAGTATTGGCAGCAGTATCAAAGCCTAGGGTATACTCTGTACAACACATATCTCTGTCTATAGTTCCCGGAATACATATTATATTTACGCCTTCCTCCCTGAATGCTATAGCACCCCTTAGGGTTCCGTCTCCTCCGATTGCAATAACTGCATCTATATCGTTGTCACGCAGATTGCAAGCCGCAAGCCTTCTGTATTCCCTATCCATAAAGCGCTCACTTCTGCTGGTAAAAAGTATAGTTCCACCCTGATTATTTATATTTCTTACCGTAGCAATGTCAAGAGCTATGGTTTCCCAGTCAATAAGTCCTTCATAGCCTCTTAGAATTCCCACAACCTCTATTCCAGCATTTATCGCGCTAAATACCACTGCACGAATAGCCGAATTCATGCCCGGTGCATCTCCGCCGCTTGTTAATACTGCAATTTTCTTAATGTCACTCATAGCATTTCCTTTCCGTATATCCTTTATCTGTTATTCTTAATCAGTTCCATTACCTCAGCCTCAGTCGGCATCACTCTAAGTGCACCCTTCCTTGTGGTAATTATGGATGCCGCTGCATTTGCAAAGATGAGCATCTCCTCAAGCTCTGCCTCCGTATAATCCTTCAAGCCGTTTTCCAGCACATAGTGTAATACAGAAGCGCCGAATGTATCTCCTGCACCGGTAGTCTCAATAGTATTCTCCTGCAGAAACGGCGCAACAACAGCCTTATACGATTTCGAATATGCCATACTCCCATCCCTGCCCAATGATACCAATATAAGCGAGATATCAAATCTGTCCCTTATCCACCTTACACCTGCTTCATAATCCGGTTCCCCTGTGAGCCATACTATCTCATTGTCCGATATCTTAAGGATATCACACCTTGAGAGCCCATACATAATCTGTTCCCTCATAGTATCCAAATCATCCCACAGAGGCTCTCTGATATTAGGATCAAACGAAATAACAGCACCACTTTCCTTAGCTATATCTATTGCCTTTTGAGTGGCCCTTCTGCATCCTTCATGCGTCATGGATAGTGTTCCAAAATGAAATATCTTTGCCGAGCCAATATAATCCCCGTCTATATCATCCTCTGACAGCATCATATCCGCACCGGGATTTCTATAGAATGAGAATTCTCTGTCTCCGCCCTCTAAGGTGTGTACAAATGCCAATGTAGTCCTGACATCGTCTGACTCAACGAGACCTCTCATATCTATGCCGACCTCTGCAAGAGCTCCCTTAAGCTGTGTACCAAATATATCCCTTCCGATTTTCCCTACAAATCCGGCCTTATGCCCCAGCTTGCTAAGCATAGCAAGGACATTACAAGGTGCGCCACCCGGATTCGCTTCCATAATGGGATTACCCTGACTACTCACACCATTTTCCGTAAAATCAATCAAAAGCTCTCCTAAAGCCAATACATCCATGTTTTTTTCCATAGTTTCCTCCATATCTTATAATAAACATTCAATAATTATTCTACGACACTTACTGTGCTCGAATCAAATTCCAAGGTGTACTCTATCTCATGTGGTGTACCCATAGCAGTTGTATCTGCTATTATTTCCACACTATCCAGCGAAGGAACCATTATCTTGAACATTGAATTGCCTTCTGAATTGACAGGCAGATACTTTTGACTGTCAACTATCATATAATCATAGTTTTTGCTGCTCATCTCTATATATACGTATATCACTCCATTTTCAACAGATACCAATGCCGGCGATGATACGTAAGCTCTACCCGAACCACCTTTTAACTCAACCTCTACATTATATTGTCCATCCTCCAGGCTATCTCTTTTACTTTCCTTTATGCCACCACAGCTACATAAGACGAATATTCCCAAAACTGCCAAGCATAATATTATAAATATCCTTTTCATAAGCGTTCCTCCTAATATAAAAGGTATGTCGCAGCCGACTCCCCCACTCCGTGGGTCCCCCTCTCCGACAGGTCGTCGGAACGCATGCAATTTATTCACTTCGTTCATAAGCGTTCCTCCTCGTATATCCTGCTAATTATATCACATCGAATTTCTATTACCAACCTAAACTTTCTTACATAATATAAGAGCAAAGGGTGCAAAGCACCCTAGCCGCGAAGCGGCGTTTGTTCGGATATTAGCAGGTGCGTTAGCGC
>CAMALN010000076.1 GCA_945836565.1 uncultured Lachnospiraceae bacterium | reverse complement strand
CATCGTCACTCTTTCCTGTTGGATCATCAAGTCCCCAGTTATCATCAAATGCTCTGTCAATAAAAGGACACCCTACATTACATCCCATAGATATTGCCACATCAACCTCCGGAATTTCTGTTATAAGTTTACTGTGCTGTCCGTTTGCTTCCATATCGATACCATATAGCTCTTTCATAATACGAACAGCATCCTGATTAATCCGAGGCTTTTTTTCCGTTCCGGCAGAATAACTGTCAAAGACATCTCCTGCCAGATGCTTACCAAGTGCTTCCGCAATCTGGCTACGACAGGAATTATGCACGCATATAAATGCAACCTTCTTTTTATTCATAATACGGACACCTTTCCTTGATACATTGTTCATTCCGGTTAGAATAATCACATTTCATATGTTCATATTCTAATTTTACTCCATAATGATTATTTACATATTCAATACCATTCTTAAAGGCTATCATCGCGTCTCTTTTACAGCATCTTGGACCGTTTATCTTTCCTAACTCGCCAATTGCATTCGATGTAAACTGCATATGATTTCCCCATGTACCATCTGTTGAAAGTGGCCCTGTCCCGTCAATAATCGATAGCGTAGCTCCAATGGAGGTAACCGCTCCGCATATTCCCCACAAGCCACACATAGCTCCCGGCATCCTGAGTCCTTCTGTCATAAGCTTCTCAAGTGCATCGTCAATGTCAATACACCCGCCGCCATTTTTGTAAGCCACAAGCAAAGATGCACCATCTAATATATGATGCTCAGGACCGTGAATGTTCACATAATTTTTGTTTGCAATATTCTTAAATATACGAACAGGGTTTACTCCCTCTTCCGATTTAATATCCCTTATTATTAATTCTGCTTTTTCTTCTATTGTCATATGACCTCCCATATATCACATCAATCTTTCAAAATACTTAACATATTCCTTCAGTGTTTCGCAATTCAATGAATAATGATGCCACTTTCCTTCTTTACGATCCGTAACAAGCCCACAGTCTACTAATAAAGAGTGAAAAACAGCCCTGCTCGCAATTTCGAGCAGAGCTGTTTTATCTTTAGATATCCAATATCTCGTTATAGAATTCAGCGTAATCCTTTCTCTTATCCTTTGTAAATGCAATCGCTGTTCTCGGATGCTGGTTCATAAGTCCTGTTATAAGGTACTGAAGGTCATAGCCCCATACAATCCCATTTTCCTTAAAATCATTCATATTGTTCTCTATAAACTTAAGAACCGGGAATACATCATACTTCGGATTCTTAAGGAAGCCAAGCAAGAGCTCCATAGCACAGTTTCCTGCACCTCTTCCCATCTCTCTATATGTTGCATCAAGCCAATCAACTCCGTCACCACAGGCTTCGATAGTATTTGCAAAAGCAAGCTGCTGATTATTGTGTGCATGTATACCAACCTTCTTACCATACTTATCAGCAATGCTTGTGTACATATCAGCCATTCTTGCCATCTGCTCCGGATAGAGTGAGCCAAAGCTGTCTACGATGTAGATAACATCAACAGGAGTCTGGCATACCATATCGAGAGCAACCTTGATATCCTCTTCAGATGCATTTGATATAGCCATAATATTGCAGCTTGTCTCATAGCCCTTCTTCGCAGCGTCCTCTATCATATCGATAGCATCAGGAAGCTGATGCATGTATGTAGCTACTCTTATCAAATCCACAGGCGAATTAACCTTCTGGTCAAAATCATCCTTGTTATGTCTTCCGATATCTGCCATAACAGCAAGCTTAAGTGGTGTATCATTCTCACCAACAATTTCTCTAATATGCTCATCCGAACAAAACTTCCACTTTCCAAACTTTGACTCATCGAACACCTTCTTGGAAGCACGATATCCGAATTCCATATAGTCTACGCCTGCATCTATATTAGTCTGATAAAGGTTCTTCACGAACTCATCACTAAAATAAAAATCATTTACAAGACCACCATCACGAAGAGTGGCGTCTACAACCTTAATACTTTCCCTGTAACCTAACAGCTTTGATCTTTCCTTCATCTCATATCCCTTTCCGGCAGTTACGCCAATTACACTTTATTGCGTTGAAGTGTAAAAGAATTTTGTAAACAAGACTATAACAGACTATAACCGCTACGTCAAGGATATTTTTTACTTCTATACTAACTTCTATACTAATTCCCATGCTGATTCCATGCTAATTGTATAATAATTCTATGCTAATATCAGCTCCATTAAAAATACAACCACACAGGCAGCAAGTGCTACCTGAGGCAGACTTTTCTTCCTGCAAGCCATTATTATCGCTACTATAAAGCCACCCCACGCAGCATATACATTCGATGTCGCGTAAATTATTGCCGGAAAGGTCATAACCGAAAGTGTGACATATGGAACATAATATAAAAACGACCTTATGGTTTTATTCCTTATGTCCTGCTTGATAAGCGTAAGCGGAAGCACACGTATCAGATATGTAACAGCTGCCATAACAAGAATATATATGTAAATATTATGTGCCATCTTAGTCCTCCTTAGCCTTGTGGTCTTCCTCTTCGTCTTCTACCGGGAACAATACCGCTGCCACACCGGCTATCACAACAGTCAGAATGATTATTCTTGTGCCCGAGCTTATACTGCTTACTACCGGTAGTACAGAAAATGCATAGCTAACCAGCATTGATACAGGTATCAAAAATGCCAATATCTTATTCGAAGTCGCCGGTGGAATAATTATTGCTATGAACATCGCATAAAGTGCTAATGATAAGGCACTCACAAGCTTTACCGGAAGAACATTTCCCATGATAACCCCAAGGCAGGTTCCTAATGCCCATGCGGGAACTGCTACCGCCATCGCACCATAGGTATAATACGGACTAAGCTTTCCGCTACGTCCTATCGATATTCCGAATATTTCATCTGTAATTCCACCGCCCATTATAAGTCTGTGTATAAACGAATATCTCTTATCTATCTTCTGCGAAAGGGCACACGACATAAGCATGTATCTTAAATTTATTACAAACTGCATAATTGCAACCTCAACATAAGAGGCACCTGCCGCTATAACCGATATCGCAGCAAATTCTCCTGCTGAGGTGCTGTTTAGCAAGCTCATGAGCGTTGCCTGAAATGCGGTGATACCCGCATTCTTCGCTGCTATACCAAGCGTAAAGGACACTGCCAGATAACCGATTGCTATTGGCATACCGTCTCTTACACCTTCCTTAAAATTAATCCAATCGTTCTTTTGCATAACCAATCCTTCAAACACAGCAAAACTGGCATTGCATTTTCAGCATGCCGATTGAGCTATAAATATTTATATTATATGAATTTATCTGCACACCGAGCAGGCTATCGAAACTGCAGTATCAGCATATGGTATAAGCATCGCCTGTAATGCATGATATATATCTGATTTGCCGGGCCACACCGTGCCCATCAGCTTGTTCTCTGCATCCAACTGATGATACCACGAACCATTTGTATGGTCCAATACTTTTTCGTCAAGATACTGCATAAATGTCGCATACCAGTCTGCATATTTGGCACCACTCGTAAGTCTGTACAAAACTGACGAAGTATTGATAGCCTCTGCGAGTGTCCAATGCATCCTGTCATGTACAACAGGCTTGCCATCCCAGTCTGTAGTATACACTATACCCGGTTGACCGTCTGCATTCCACGCATCTTCTACTGCTCTGTCGAAAAGCCTACAGCAAATCTCGATGTACTTCCTTGCCTCATCACTACCCGTTCCATATGTCGAGCATGCATACTGGGCTATAAGTCTCGCCCACTCTATACCATGTCCCGGAGTTGCACCATAAGGCTTGAACGGATCGTCCGGCTTCTCCTTGTTGCACTCCAAGTCCGGTTCCCAGTCCTTTGTAAAATGCTCCGGTATCCTGTAATTATTATCTGCTGCCCAGCTGATAACATGATCTATGATTCTTCCGGCACGCTTACGATATTTCTCATCCTTTAACACATCTGCTACAGCAAGGAAGGCCTCTACAGTATGCATATTTGCATTTATGCCTCTGTAATCATCCAGCACCTTAAAATCAGTATCCCAGGTATCATATGCAAGTCCATTTTCTTCATCCCAGAAACGTTCGTCATATACCCTAAGAGCATTATTCAAAAGCTCCTTAGCCCCCTCACAGCCTGCCAGATAGGCTGACGATGCAGCAAGTATAACAAATGCATGAGCATAACACTGCTTGTTCGGAAGAATCGCGCCATCAGCTGTGATTCCCGCGTACCAGCCATCATGCTCCTTATCATGAAGACTTCCCGTAAGTCCTTTTATGGCTGCGCTTACCAGCTCCTTACTACCCTTGTGTCCCAGGCCCACACCCATACTGTACACATGTGCCATACGACAGGTAATCCATGTCTCTCTCGGTCTATCCTTCCATGGGGTTCCGTCATCACCGAGATAATACGAAGCTCCGTCAGGTGCAGGAAAGCTGTGACCGAAGCTTAACAGCTCCTCTGCAAGAGTCTTCAAGAACTCTTTATTTTCTTCTGTCCCGTATACATATTTATTCTGCATTTTCTCATCTCCTCATGTCATTTAATACTTCTTCTTAGTAATCATTTTACTCTACGAAATATCATATACACTTCTTACTCTGAGACCTGTCGGTTCGCCCTCAAGTATCCTTACACGTCTTGTTCCTGCATTCATATCGAAATAATTATCTGACAAAATCATATCCTCATTGTCATTTAATATCTCAACCGATGCAGCATAAGCATCGGCCTTGACTACTATTTCATCGCCGTCGAGCTCTACCTTAAGGTTCGGATTCTTATATCTAAAATGCTTTGGTGCAGAGAATAGAACTGTTCCTCCCGAGACATATTCCTCGCCTCTGAAGCAGTCATAGCTCACATAATTCTCATACAGCTTGGCATCAGGCATATCTACCTTATCAAGCCAGACTGACGAAAGTGCAGGTACAGTAACATCACACTCATCCTGTCTAATAATTTGTGCCGATGCATCACGAAGAGCCCACCTTACGGTAAGTGCCTCATCCCTCATAGACTCATTCGCTACACAAAGCTGTATCGACTTCTTAACCTCATAAGGCTCTGCATTCGGATTGGTATCCTGTGTAAGTATACCCTCCTCCGCACAGGAAAGCAAAACAGGTGCGAAGAAGCGCTTCTCGTAATAATGAAGTGCCTTCCATCTGCCAAAATAATCTATGGATGACCAGCTTGCAGTAGGCCAGCAGTCATTAAGCTGCCATATCACGGCTCCCATACAACGCCCTCTGTTTCTACGAAAATGCTCAACACCGTATCTCATCGCCTGAGCCTGAAGAAGCTGTGAAGCATATAGTACTGCATCAAAGGATGTTGGATACAGGAAGGTCTGCTCCATATAATTCATAATCTTTCCGTTTGCGGATGAATTTCTCTGATGCTTTTCCATCACATATGAGAATATATTTCTATCCTCAGGCAGTGTGAAGCTCTCACAGCTCTTTAAGCCCGGGAATGATTGGAAGCCAAACTCTGACACATATCTAAAGTAAAACTTACGATACTCTGTTATCGGTTTATTGCCATGCCATACGTCCCAATAATGAACATCACCGCGATTCTCAGCATTTGGTTCATCGAAGGCTCCTCCTGACGACGGACTCGCCGGCCAATAGAAGGTATCCGGGTCATACTTTTTCAAAACCTTAGGTATTATGTACTCATACATTTTCACATAGTCACTTCTCTGACTCGGTTTGTTCACCCACATACCGCCTTCAAGCACAAACATTTCCATCTCGTTGTTGCCACACCAGAGTCCCAAGCTCGCATGGTTTCTGATACGCTTGATATTGTCTATGAATTCGGCAGTGATATTCTCCTCGAATTCTTCTGTGAGATTATATACAGCACAGGCAAACATAAAATCCTGCCATACCATAAGTCCCAGCTCGTCACAGGCATCGTAGAAATCATCACCGGCATAGAATCCTCCACCCCACACACGTATGCAGTTGTGGTTTGCAAGCTTTGCCTGTTCTAAAAGCTTATAGGTTCTCTCTTTATTTATTCTTGGAAGTATATTATCCTCCGGAATGTAATCAGCACCCATAGCGAATACTTTTACACCATTTACCTCGTGACAGAATGCTTCTCCATACTCATCCTTCTCACGGCTTATAGTCATAGTTCTCAAGCCTATGCGCTCCTCAAATACATCAAGCTCTTCTCCCTCTGCATCAAACAGGCTTATAATAACCTTGTATAAAGGCTGCTCTCCGTAACCGTTCGGCCACCAGAGCTTCGGCGAAGCTATATCCACTCCTTCAAGCAGCTTTTCTCCCTCGACATGTATGCATTCACCATCCGGAGATACTATATCCGCAGCTATGTTAAATTCTGCCAAATCTCTGTCAACTGCTCCATAGCGCTTAATATCAGCCTCATATGCCTTCTTAATATCAATCTCAAAATCGAGATGAACCTTAGCTTCCTCATGCTTCTGCCTGATATATACTCCATCAAATCTTGCCTCGTTGTATCCAATCAGACTTACCTTCTTCCATATTCCTGCATCCGGGAGACGTGGTCCCCAGTCCCAACCAAACATACAATGTGCCTTTCTAAGGTAAGGAAAGCCTGCCATAGCATCTGTAGTACCCGGTATAGGGTCCTTTGCATTTTCTTCCTTTATGTACTTAGTCGGTGAATGAAGTACAACCTTTAGAATATTTTCTCCGGCAATCAGGCTGTCCTTTACATCATACTCCCATACTCTGTGCATATTACAGGTATGTCCCAAATGCACATCATTCAGATAGATATCTGACAGAGTATCTATTCCGTCAAATCTTAACATTACCTTATCACAGGACGAAATGTTTTCATCCACGCAAAAACCGATGGAATACTCATAATCGTACTCCATCAGCTTCAATGCATGCAGTTCATTGTCTCTATAATAAGGATCGTCTAAAAGGGAATTCTCTATCAAATCATCATACACACTGCAGGGTACGGATGTAATAATCCCCTTTTCGTTCAAACGTCTAAGCTCCTCCGGTGCCTCGTCATCATCGACCAATGCTCTTAAGTGCCAGCCATAATCAAGACGAACTTCGTTCATAAGCGTTCCTCCTAATATAGATTTTACTCCTCATAGTCCAGACACATTCTGACTGCTGTATACGGTCTAACCCTTGTATCTGCCACCTTGACATGTTCAGGATGTGTAGAATACCCCTTTAGAGCCTCCTCAG